>JADIMY010000130.1 GCA_017694345.1 Candidatus Onthovivens merdipullorum
GAGTTTATTTTCATCACAAGTTGGCCATTTTGCATAAGTTATCAATTCTTTATGACCGAATAAATGCCAAATTTCCTCACCAACAAATGGGCAAATACAATCAAACATTTTTACAAAATTTTCTAAATATGGAAAATAAATCTTATCAGCCTTATATAATTCATTAATAAAAATCATCATTTGAGAAATTGCAGTATTAAACTGAAGATTTTCAAAATCATTAGTAACTTTTTTAACAGTAAAGTTATAGATATATTCTAATTTGCCATCGTTTTCGGAAGTAAATTTCTTTTTAAATTCTTCATCAGTACAAAGTCTATAAACTCTGTCGATAAATCTTTTAGATCCCTCAAGTCCTTTATTAGACCAAGGTAAACTTGCTTCAAGAGGTCCCATAAACATCTCGTAAAGTCTAAGACTATCTGCACCATAATTATTAACGATTTCATCAGGATTAATAACATTTCCTCTACTTTTAGACATTTTTTCACCATTACTGCCTAAAATCATTCCTTGATGAAATAATTTTTTAAATGGTTCTTTAGAAGAAACAATACCTTTATCATATAAATATTTATGCCAAAAACGAGCATACAATAAATGAAGAACTGCGTGCTCTTGACCACCAATATATAAATCAACTGGTAACCAATGATCTAAAAGTTTCTTATCACCGATTGCTTTATTATTATTAGGATCAATATATCTTAAATAATACCAGCAACTTCCAGCCCATTGTGGCATTGTATTAGTTTCTCTTTTGGCTTTTCTACCATTAACTGTAATATTTACCCATTCCTTTGCATTAGCTAAAGGTGACTCTCCTGTTCCGCTAGGTTTATATTCATCAAGTTCAGGTAAAATTAATGGTAATTCTTCATCTTTTACTCTTTCCATTTCTCCATTATCTAAATAGGTATAAACAGGAATTGGTTCGCCCCAATATCTTTGACGAGAAAATAACCAATCTCTCAATTTATAATTGATTTTATAATTTCCTTTATTAATAGAGATAAGTTTTTCAGTAATTAGCTTTTTACCATCTTCAATATTTTTGCCATTAATAAAATCACTATTAATATGTGGTCCATCTGAAATATAAGCATTTTCACTAACATCACTTTCGATTACTTTTTTTATTGGTAAATTATACTTTTTAGCAAAAGCGTAATCTCTTTCATCATGAGCTGGAACAGCCATAACTGCTCCACTACCATAGCTCCCTAAAACATAATCAGCAATAAAAATTGGAACTTCTTCGTTATTGATTGGATTAATTGCATAGCTCCCTGTAAAAACACCAGTTTTATCTTTATTTAACTCTGTTCTTTCTAAATCCGATTTGTGATTAACTTTCTCGATATATTCTTCAATTTCTTTTTGATGTTCTTTAGTTGTAATTTTTTTAACTAAAGGATGTTCAGGTGCTAAACAACAATAAGAACAACCAAATAATGTATCAGCTCTAGTTGTAAAAACTTCAAAGGAATCATTTGTTCCCTTAACATCAAAAGTAATGACTGTACCTTTAGATTTTCCAATCCAATTGCGTTGCATTTCTTTTGTTGATTGAGGCCAATCAAGATCTTCTAAATCTTCACTAAGACGATCAGCATAAGCTGTAATTTTAAGCATCCATTGACGCATTGGTTTACGAATTATATCGTAACCACCCCTTTCGCTTTTTCCATCAATAACTTCTTCATTAGCTAAAACTGTTCCAAGTTCTGGACAAAAATTAACAGGTTTATAATCGACATAGGCTAATTTATCGTCGAACATATGACAAAAAATCCATTGTGTCCATTTATAATATTTTGAGTCACAAGTCCTAATTTCACGGTCATAATCATAACTAAATCCAAGCATTTGTATTTGCCTACGGAAATTATCAATGTTTTTTAAAGTAAATGGTTCAGGATGTTTATTCATCTTAATTGAGTATTGTTCTGCTGGTAAACCAAAAGCATCATAGCCAATTGGATGTAAAACATTATACCCTTGCATTCTTTTCATTCTAGCAACGATATCGGTTGCAGTATATCCTTCAGGGTGACCAACATGAAGTCCTTCTCCACTAGGATAAGGAAACATATCTAAAGCGTAATATTTAGGTTTAGAAAAGTCACTTGTATCACACTTGTATTCTTTTCTTTCTAACCAAATTTTTCTCCATTTTTCTTCAACGCTTTTAAAGTCATAACCCATAATTACTTTCTCCTTAATTAAATCTAAAAGTAAAAAAATTATAGCAAAAATAAGGGTTTTTTTAAATATTTGAAACTTTAAAAATGAAATTTATTTCACTATAATAATTTTATGATTATTTTAGTTGGGGCAAGTGCTAGTGGAAAAACAGAAGTTTGTAAGGAACTTTGTAAAACTTACCATTATAAAAAATTTGTAACAACTACTACTAGAGAAAAAAGAGTAAATGAAGTCGATGGTGTCGACTATTTTTTTGTGGATAAAGATAAATTTATAGAAAAAATAAAAAATAATGATTTCATAGAATATACAAAATATGATGGAAATTACT
The DNA here is from genome assembly GCA_017694345.1 of Candidatus Onthovivens merdipullorum. Classification (GTDB taxonomy): domain Bacteria; phylum Bacillota_I; class Bacilli_A; order RFN20; family CAG-826; genus Onthovivens; species Onthovivens merdipullorum. The sequence continues at coordinate 2,540 of JADIMY010000130.1, forward strand.
ATGGTAGCGAAAAAAAAGAAATCAACGATAATTCGGTTATTATTGTTGATCCTCTTGGATTAAAAGCATTTAATACTATAAAAAATAAACGCTTTATTTCATATTACCTAGAATGTGATGATAATGTTAGAAAAGAAAGAATGATTAAGCGCGGAGATAGTATAGAAAAAATTAATGAACGATTAAAATTTGATAAAGAAAAATTTAATCTAAACTTAGTTAATACCACTTATCAAATTAATACAACCAATAAATCAATCAAAGAAATTGCTTGTTTTATTAATAAAACCTATAAAACAATGCTAAGTAGTTTAAATTAATAATCGCTAAAATCTGTTTCGATTATTTTTCTTTCTTTTCTAGTTTTTTTCATATCGATAATTCTTTGATTAGATGAGCCTCTAAATTTTAAACTTATATCTTTTTTACTTATATCAAATCTTCCATCTACTAAATAATCGATATTATCTAAAAAAGCTTGCAAATCCTCATTATTTTTTTCCATTTCTAAAAGTTCTTCATATGTGAAGCCAGTATAAACCATAATATCTAAAGAGGTATTTTTAAATAATTTAACTAATTTTAAAGCTCCATTAACCTGGTAAATTGGATCTCCCCCACTAAGAGTAATTCCGTTTAATAAAGGGTTCTTTAAAGCAGCGTCATAAATTTTTGAAATTTCGCAAAGATGTCCTCCATTAAAATCCCGTGTTTCTTGATTAAAACACCCGACACAACCATGGGCACAGCCTTGAAAAAAAATCGCCATTCTAATGCCAGGTCCATCGACGATCGAATCATCGATGACACTAGCAATTCTAATTTCATCGCTCATTAAAGATTTTCCTTAGTTAAATGTTTAACTCTTTGATTAACTTCTTCTTTTTTAGCATCATTAAATCTATCAGTTGTTCCGACAAGATACCCTGTTATTCTTCTAATTCTTTCAAATCTTACTTCTTCTTCATGACGACCGCACTTTGGACAACATTCATCGATAATACCATTATAGCCACAAACTGGATCTCTATCGACTGGGTGATTTACAGAACCATATCCAACACCATTATCGTGCATACAACGAATTATTCTTTCAAAAGCTTGTTCGTTTTTCGCGACATCGCCGTCAACTTCAACATAGGTAATATGTCCACCATTAGTTAAAGCATTATATGGTCCTTCTTTCTTAATTTTATCAAAAATTGAGATTTTGTAGTAAACCGGGATATGGAAAGAGTTAGTGTAATATTCACGATCAGTAACTCCTGGAATAATACCATATTTAACTTTATCAATTTTAACAAATCTTCCGCTTAAACCTTCAGCAGGTGTAGCAATTAAACTAAAGTTAAGATTATATTGTTTAGTGTAGGCATCTGTTTTTTCTCTCATATGACTAATAATTTTTAAGCCTAATTCTTGAGCTTCATCGCTTTCACCATGATGCTTTCCAATTAAAGCTTTTAAACATTCTGCTAAGCCAATAAAACCGATGGTTAAAGTTCCATGTCGAATAACACTTGCAATAGTATCAGTCCAAGATAACTTATCGCTATCAAGCCAAATATGTTGACCCATTAAGAAAGGAAAATTAAATACTCTTTTTTGAGATTGAATTTTAAATCTTTCTAAAAGTTGGTCTTTAACTAAATCCATTTTTTCATCTAAATCTTTGAAAAATCCATCAACATCCCCTTTATGAATAATGCCAAGTCTAGGTAAATTAATACTTGTAAAACTTAAATTGCCACGTCCAGTAGTGATTTCTTTAGTTTTATCAACATTAGACATAACTCTAGTTCTACAACCCATATAAGCGACTTCAGTTTTATAATCACCTTTTTTATAGTATTGCAAATTAAATGGAGCATCTAGAAAACTAAAATTAGGGAATAGACGAGCACCACTTACTCTAATAGCTTTCTTAAATAAATCATAGTTTGGATCTTCTTTATTATAGTTAATGCCTTCTTTTACTTTAAAAATTTGAATTGGGAAAATAGGTGTTTCGCCATCACCAAGTCCACTTAAAGTAGCATCAAGTAAACAATCGATAACCATTCTTCCTTCAACACTTGTGTCGGTTCCATAATTTAAACTTGAAAAAGGAACTTGCGCACCAGCTCTACTATGCATTGTATTTAAATTGTGAATTAAGGCTTCCATCGCTTGATAAGTTTCATCTCTAGTTTCTTTATAAGAAACTTCAATTACTCGTGAAATTAATTTTTCCATATCAAAAATATCAGGATATGTCTTTTTAGCTTCTTTTAATAAAGCCTCATTAAAAGCCTCATGATCAATACGACATTCATCTTTAGAAGCTTCTTCAGCTTTTGAAACTAATTCTTTTGCTTCATCTTTGCAAAAATGATCGACAAATAAACCAAGAATAACTTGGAGGTTTCTAATTATAGATTTACGATAAGATTTTATAACCCCAGGAGCCATTCCATAATCAAAATTAGGAATTGATTGTCCACCATGCATATCGTTTTGATTTGCTTGAATAGCAATACAAGCTAAAGAAGAATAGCTTCTAATGCTTTGTGGTTCTCTTAAAAAACCGTGTCCTGTTGAAAAACCATGTTTAAAAAGTTCTAAAATATCGATTTGGCAGCAAGTTAAAGTTAAAGTATAAAAATCCATATCATGAATATGGATATCACCATTACGATGTGCGCTAGCAAAACGAGGATCAATGACATTGCTTAAATAAAATTCTTTAGCTGATTCGCTACCATATCTAAGCATTGTGCCCATCGCGGTATCACCATCGATATTAGCGTTTTCTCTTTTTACATCATTATCTTTTGCATCTTTAAAAGTAATATCTCTTAATGTTTCCATTAAGTGAGTTCTACTTTCTCTAAATCTAGTCCTATTCGCCCTATATAAGATATAAGCTTTAGCGACTTCAGCTTCATTATGTTCAATTAAAACTTTTTCAATTTCATCTTGAATATCTTCAACTTGTGGAATTTTATTTTTAAAATTATTGTCGATATGATTGATAACTTCATCAGTAATATCATCAATAAGTTCATCGCCTTCTACATCAAGCGAAGCAAAAGCTTTACTAATAGCATTAACAATTTTTTTACGGTCAAATTTAACTTTACGACCATCTCTTTTTATGACTTTTTCCATAATCTTTAGACCCCCAAACGGTTAAGTGTTTAAAGATTATCACATTGTAAATACTTTTTTATTTAACTTTTAAAAACCTTGCAAAAATTAACTATTTTAGTAGTTTTTTAGTAGTTATTTTTTAACTTCATGGCAATGACGACATCTTGGCTCATATGATTCGCTTGCACCTACTAAAATAACTTGATCATTTACTGAAGGAATTTGACCATTGATAAGTCTTTGAGTCATCGTTGCTTCTTTTCCACATCGAGCACATATCGCTGTAAGTTTAGTAACAAATTCAGCCTTTGCTAATAAAATTGCAGTTATCATAAAAGGCTTACCACTAAAATCAGTGTCAAGTCCAGCAACAATTACTCTAAGACCTTTATTTGCTAATTCGTCAATTAAATCAACAATACCTTCATCAAAAAACTGTACTTCGTCAATGCAAACGACTTCTAAATCATCTTTTAATAAAGACCTAATTTCACTTGAATTTTTAACTGCAAAAGAATTAGCTCTTGAATTACGATGAGATACAACTTCTGATTTACTATATCGATCATCAATTGAAGGTTTAAAAACCATAAATTTCTTTTTTGCATATTTTAATCTATTAATTCGGCGGATAAGTTCTTCACTTTTTCCTGCAAACATTGGTCCTGTAATAACTTCAATGTGACCGCCACCTAAATCATCATAACCCATCTTTTTATCTCCTAAAAACTATTTATAATTATAGCAATTTAAAAAAATATATAAACAAAAAGTGCTAAACATTTTATGCTTAGCACTTATTAAATTTAAGAAGAAAGTTACTTAATTATTTAGTTTTTTCTTTTTCTAATTCTTCTTTAATTTCTTGAACATAATCGTCAGGGGTAAATCCTTCGATTGGTTCAAAATTCGCCTTACGCATTGTAGCGGTAATTAATTCATTAGCTCTTCTTAAAGATAAATCACTTCTAACTTTAAATGCTAGAGGAATATCTTTGTAAGCATCCTTTTTAGAAACATCTTGAACTGGTAAAGCAGTTGAATAATATTCTTTTGGATCTAAGGCTAAATAAATTTTTAATGAATCGCCTAAAGCAGTAATTTTTGCATAGGTTACTTTATGAAGTCTAAATGTATCACCAGTATTAGAAACGCGGTCTTTAAGACCATAGCTAAGTAATAAAGATTTCAGAGATTGATAGTTTTTCTTTAAAATTTCATCTCCAGTAGCAATTCTTTCAAAGAAATTTAAACGAATAACTTCACCTTTTTCAATTTCTGCTTCTTTTCCTCGTGGCTCATTTCTAACTGGAGCTTTAGTTTCTAAAGTAGGAGTTTCTTCATGAATAGGTTCAGATACCTCTTTTGGAGCTTCAACTTTATTTTCAGCTATTTCTTCTTTCACTTCAGTTGGAGTACTTGCTTTAGTTTCTTCAGCTTTAGAAGCTTTAACTTCTTCCAAAGCTTCTTCTTTAACTTCAGTTGGAGTAACGACCTCACTAACTACTGGTTTAGTCTCTTTAGCTTCAGATTTCTCTTCGCTAACTTTTTGTTCCTCATCATGAGTTTCTTCTTTAACTTCAGAAGTTGGTGTTTTGGCTTCAATAGGTGTTGTCTCACTAGCGGCTTCTTCTTTTAAAGATTCAGTTTGAGTTTTAGTATCTGATTCTTCAATAACTTTACCATCAGCGTTAACTTTTTCAACGATAGTCTCGGTCTCTTTTTCAGGAACTTCATTATCGATATAACGATGAATTATTCTTTTCTTTTTAGGTTTAACAAAACCTTTAAGAGCTTCTTTTAATTCGTCACTAATTAAAGAACGAACTTCATCTTCAGTCATTGCAGGTTCAGTAGGTTCAGAAGTTTCTTCTTTTTCAGGTAAATCTTCTTCGATAGCTTTGCTAGGAACAGCAACGACTATTGGAGTAGTCATTTCTATTTTTGTCTCGATTTCTTTTTCGTTTTTAAATGATGTAGGAGTCTCAACTACTTTTTCAATCTTTTCTTCTTGAGGTTTTTCGCTATAACCAACAGTTTCATCTGGGGTTATCGTGGGATCCTCCTTCGTCTCTTCTTTTTGAGGCTCTACTTGAATGGGTGTTAATTCATCAACAGCAGTTTTAATTTCGTTTTTGATAAGAGTTTTTAAATCGTCGAAGTCAACATATTCAAGTTCTTCGCCATTTTCATTTTTGTAAACTTTTTCTTCAACAATTGGAGCTTCTTCTTTTTGTTTACTAGCCATCTCTTCTTTAATAGAAGCAATTGCGCTATTGACAACTTCTTTAAGATCTTCTTTTGTTAAAGGAGCATTTTTACTATTGTCTTGAGCAGGTCCATAATACCCAAACATTGGTGGATAAGGATATCCATAAGGTGGATATTGATATGGTACTTGCCCAACTGGTTGAGTTTGTTGTTGAGGTGCACTAGCTTGAGTTTGAACCTCGCTTCGAGGTTGGCTCATGCTTGGCATACCATCTTGCCCATAACTATTAATATATTGGACAACTAAAGGTGAACTATTTCCAACAGTATTAATATTATTCATTGTACCACCAATACCAACTTCACCATTTTTGAATCCAACACTTGTTTTATTAGCTTCAGCAAGTTCAGGATGACTTGCTAAATATTTATCCATTCTATGACTATGAGCATAAACTAATGTTTGAATTAATATGACTAAGAAACTAAGAACAAATAATAAAATGCCTATGATTGCAAGCCAAGCAAAAGCAGTCATTCCTAAAGCAGTCCAGCTATTACCAACATTAGTTCTAAGGGTTTGGTCAAAGAATAAAACATTTCTAATACTAATTGGATTAGCTTCTCCGATTTCAGTTGGAGCTGTCCAATATTCACCATTAGCACCAAAATAGCCATTTGCCATTGCACAAATAACACAGGCGCCATAAGCAAATATTAAAGTAAGGATAACCCATAAAATCATTGATGGTTTCTTATTTCTAATATAAGAAGCAATTTGAATAACAATAACAATAAATGATAAGACAAGAATAACATAACAAGCAATTGTTACGATACTCATTGAACTATCAAATACAAATAAGGAAAGGAATCCATCTGTTAAGAAATAAATTCCAGTCGCAATAATTCCACTATAAGCAGTACTATCACTACCGATAAATGGAGTTGTAATGTAATAAGGTGTACCTTTACCAGCTAAATCATAGCCAATTTTTGATAATCCGCCTTGAGTAAAACCAAACCAAACGGAAATAACGATGATAAAGCAAGAAATAATTAAGACAATTGGCCACCCTATAAGTTTTCTTCTTTTCATAACTTATCCCCCAAGTTAATCTTCATCTTCATATGCTTCATCTTCACTAGAGGTTTCTTCATCAGCGAGATGAGAAGCATAATCTTTAATTTCAACACGATCAGCTTGTTCAATACCGTGTTTATCCATCATTTCAGTAATTAATTGTTCAGCTCTTCTTAAAGAGAGACCGCTTTTAACTTTAAATACTAAAGGTATATCTTTATAAATTTCTTTACTTGAAGCATCTTTAATAGGTAAAGTTGAATTTTTGTAATCATTAGGATCAAGAGCTAAATAAAGTTTTAAAGATTTTCCTGCAACAGTAATCTTACAATAGGTAACTTTATGAAGTCTAAAAGCATCTCCACCATTACTAACTCTATTCTTAAGTCCATAACTCATGAGTAAAGATTTAATATGATTATAATTATCTTTTAATTCTTCATCAGCTTCTTGAATACGAGTTGAGAATGGAATTCTTTCAATTTTTGGAGCAGCCTCTTTAACTTCGCTTGATTCTTCTTGAATCACAGGCTCTTCAGCTGCTTCTTCAACTTCACTAACTTTAGGTTCTTCTACCTTTATCTCTTCAACAGGTTTTTCAACAGGAACCTCTTTAATCACTTCGACAGGTTTTTCAACGATTTTTTCAACAGGAACTTCGATATGTTTCTCAATTATTTTTTCAATAACTTTAACTGGAACATTGCGAGTTTCTTCAATAACTTCTTCTTCAACCTCTGGTTCTTGATTTTTAATTTCTTCTAAAGCTTTAGTAAGTTCATCTCTAATAATATCGCGAACTTGATCTTTACTTAAACTTGGTTCTTTGACTACTTCAGTTTTCTTTTCAACTTTTTCTTCCTCTTTAACAGGTTCAGGAATAGCGATAATTACTGGAGTAGGAATTTGTGGAGCTTCTTTAACTTCTTTACTTAAATCAGCTTCACTTACAGAAATTGCCTCTTTTTTTGGAGTTGAAACTTCTGCATGAACAGTCTCATTTATAAAATTTAATTCGTTTCTTTCCTTTCTTTCTTTAGCTTCACGAGCATCAAGTTCTTCTCTTAAAACTGCACGAATATCTTCTCTTGTTAAAGGTTTAACATCGAGTTTCTCATGAGGATAGTTAGTTTCTCTTTGAATAACTGGTTCTCTAGCATCTTTAAAGGCATCATATCTTTTAACAATAAGAACGACTTTCTTTTTCTTTGGAGCAACTGGTACTTCTTTAGTTTCTTCAATAGGAGCTTCTAAAGGAGCAACTGGAGTTTCTTCAATAACTGGAGTTTCTTTCTTAACTTTTTCAACTTTTGGAGCTTTGACAAGTCTAGCAAAGATTACAAAGAATGTTCCAATAGTCATCACTAAAGTTAATAAACATCCTAGTAATAAGACATAAATAAAGATACTAAATGCTATATTTTTAACTCCTGCAGTTGGAATATCACCGAAAGTTAAAGCGCCAAAGTAATCTGTTCCGCTAGTAACCATTTGTCTAGCAATTGTTAAACTACCTGTATTTGCAGTATCTAAAACATACCAAATAACATATAATCCAAGAACAGCAACTAATAAGAAAAAGAAAATATAACCCAAATATTTCCATTTCTTTTTAACTGCCATCATAACAATTAAAATAATTTCAACAATTAGCCATAATGCGATAATACCAATTGTAAGTCCTGTGTTCCAGCACCATGAAAATTCTTTTACAAAAAATGTTTCATAGCCAAAAACAAAAGGATGATATAAATCGGCTAAAGCTAAAGTACCTAAATTAGCATTTGCAATTCCATCAGAGTAAAGTCCAACAACTGGAGTAACTGATGAGAAAGCAAATCCGAAGACTAAAATTACAATCGAGACAAATGTAAGAATAGTCCACACCATAAGTCCTTTCTTCTTCATGTTTTAATCCTCCTATATAAATTAATTAAAACCAAAATTAAAGACGCTATTAGTTAGAGCTAAAGTTTTAACGGCTACTTCACCATCACTATTTTCACTAATAGCAGCAATAAGCTCTTTAGCAGGTTCATATAATGGATCAAAAGCGTGAGCAAATGTGACCTTCTCACCATTAAATTCAAAGCTTAATGCGTAATATAAGTCATAACCTAAACTATTAAATAATTTTAATATATAGGTCATAATTATCGAATTATCAGGATTAATGACTAAGTTAGCGTATTTAACAACCTTATCGATTATTTCTTTATACTGTTCAAGTTGACTTACGCCAGATATAACATCATTTACATTATTAATGATATTAGAGAATTGACCAACACTAATACCAAATAATATGACGACAAAAATCCATTCTATAAAACCAAAAAGTCCACCAAATAAGCGTGAAATTATTCCTTTTTTCTTTAAGAACCTTGGTAAAATCAAACTAATAATTGCATAAGTTATTAAACTTATTGGCCAAGAAACAATTAACGACATAATAATACAGCCAATAAAGAAAACCACTTCACAAGTTAATTCGCAGGTTAATTTTAAGTATTGTCCACTTAAATCTGCGTCGACATTTTGTAAAATAACAAATAAATCTTCAATATTATAAATGGTTATATCAAGACCTTCTAATTTAACATTTAAACCATCTGGCATGAATATTCTTAATAAATCATACCTCAAAAAATTAATCGCTAACTCTTTTAAAAGGGTATAACTTAAAAAGAAGAAAACACTGAAAACGAGAACTCTCCAAAGTTTTCTAATTCCACCAGTTAAAAAACCGATAAAAACACCGATTAGTAGTAAAACAAGAATAATAATGTCTTGAATATAACTCATAAAAATATTTTATCGAGTTTTTAATTAAAAATAAATAGCAAAATACTAAAAATTTAAAAAAATATTAAGTTTTTAAAGACTTTTATTCTCTTTTTTGGTCAATTTTTGAACTAAAGCAAATAAAGACCATAAAATAAGTGACCCAATGATATTACCAGCAACTGAAATTAATAAACTTAAAAAGACTTTATAGCCTTCCTCGCTAATATTAAAAATTGCACCAAAATAATAAAATCCGTTTGCCACGCTATGCTCTCCACCAATAATTACCATAATAGCAATAGGTAACATAATGCTTATTAATTTTGTTATTGGACTAGTAAATTTTTTATATCCTTCTACTGCTAAAAAAACTAAAGCCCCAGCAACTATTGACATTAAGAAAAGATTAAAAGCATCGCAACTATCAGTTAAAATTATCTTTTTTGAGATGAAACTAGTTAAAGATTCAAAACTAATTGTGTTAGTTTTAGCAAAAATTAAGCCAACTAGCATTACACCAATAAAATTAGCCACCATCATAATTAAAACATCGATAAAATAGCTTAATTTATTTTCAAAAATATAGCCAACCTTTCCAGTGAATAAATTTAAACCAGTAAAACAAATAAAAATAAGACCAAAACTAAAAAATACTCCACCTAAAATTGGATTATTAAACTTTAAGTTGCAGTATAAATTACTAAATCCACCAATTCCAATGAGGATTCCAGCTAATATACCTAAAATAAAAACTCTAATCTTTTCTTTTAACATATTTAAATCTTATATCGATAGAAAATAAATTGCATTTATTTTTTTAAGTTTTACAATAAAAATGTTATGGAAGAAACTTTAAAGTTAAGTAAATCTAATTCATTAGCGAATCTTTCAAATTCAATATTATATAAATATGGTATTAAACCATTTCATCAAACAATTCCTTATATTGATGAGCTTTTAAAAAATGAAGATAAAAAAATCTCGTTAGTTTTACTTGACGGTTTTGGTAAATATATCATTGAACATTTTAAAGATTATTGTCCTTTTATTTATTCTAGTCTTAAATACGAAATAGATTCAGTTTTTCCTTCAACTACTACTGCTTCAACTACTTCGTTATTAAGTGGTAAATATCCTATTGAAACAGGTTACATTGGTTGGTCAGAATATTTCAATAAATATGATTCTTATATTGATATTTTTTTAAGTAAAAATTCTTTAACTAAAGAAGATATTTATCCTAATGTTTTAAATTTATTAAAATATGAATCGATCATTGATTTAATCAATAAAACTAAAAAATATAAAGCTAGAAGTTTTTTATCGCTTGATTATAAAAATAATTTTAAAGAAGATGATTTAGATGTTTTATTTAACGAAGCTAATAATTTAATTGATTATTATGACTTTTCTTATATCTATGTTAGTGAACCCGATCATCTTTTGCATCACTATGGACTTAATGATAAATATGTTTATGATATAGTAAAATATCTTGATGAAAATATTAAAAACCTTGCAAAAGTCCATCCAAATACATTATTTTTAGTTATAGCTGATCATGGTTTAACTGATGTTAAACTTGAATATATTGGACATCACCAAGAATTTATTGATAGTTTAGAAGATAAAAATTTCTTTTTAGAAGGACGCTTTGCTACTTTTAAAGTCAAAAATAAAAAAAGATTTATTGATAGTTATAATAAATTTTATAAGGATGATTTTATCTTAAAAACTAAAGAAGATATATTAAATGAAAAAATATTAGGTTATAGTGATACGATTAATAAATATGCTTATGAAACATTAGGGGATTTCTTTTTAATAAGCAAATCAGATATGTGTTTTATAAATACTTTAAGTAGTGATTTAAAAATGCATCACTCAGGTATAAAAAAGGAAGAAACAAAAATAAGTATGGGGGTTATCAATTTATGAATGGAATTTATATGGCAGTAATTGGAATAATTATTATTTTTGTTGGAACAACTTTAGGTAGTTCTTTAGTATTTTTCTTTAAAAAGATTACTCCAAGAGTTAAAGCCTTGTTTGATGGATTTGCTAGCGGAATTATGGTTAGTGCTTCGATTTTTAGTCTAATTCTTCCAGCTTTGCAAGACCGTTCTAATACCTGGGTTCCAGATTATACAAGTGGTAAATTTCAGTGGATTATTGTAGTTATTGGTGTTTTATTTGGCTTTGCATTTTTATTTGCTTTAGATAAAATCGTTCCACATATTCATCATAGTACTGGCTTAGAAGAAGGTGTAAAAGCTAAAGGTTTATCAAGAAACTCAAAATTATTTTTAGCAATTACACTTCATAATGTTCCTGAGGGACTTAGTGTTGGTATTGCTTTTGGAACAATTTTTGCTACTGCTAATAGTTTAGATGCTTCTTTATTTATAAGTCCTTTAATTTTAGCTATTGGGATGGCTTTACAAAATTTTCCAGAAGGTGCAGCTATATCTTTACCACTTCTTAATGATGGTTGGTCAAGAAAAAAGTCTTTCTTGTTTGGAAGTTTAAGTGGGGCTGTTGAACCTGTAGCTGCAGTTTTAGGACTACTACTAGTATCTTTCTTTAATCAAATTATACCATGGGCACTTTCTTTTAGTGCAGGTTGTATGCTTTATGTAGTCATTGAAGAATTAATTCCTGAATCTCAAAATGAGGCTACTAAATATTCACATATTGGTTCTTGGACTTTTATTATAGGGTTTTTATTAATGATGGTATTAGACACATCGTTTAGTTAATAAATTTAATTAAATTTAGTTTGAAGTAATTAAATAATATTATTTATAGATATTCGATTATCATATATTTATGTTTTTTTTGATACTCCTTTTATTAATCAGATTTTGTAATATACAAGGAGGAAATTCTTTTGAATATTACTTTAATTTATTTTTTGTTAAAAAACTTTTTAAAACCTCATTCTAAATTACCCAAATTATTTAAATCACCTAGTACTTTTCTAAATCAACAAATAAGATAAACCGCTTTAATGCGTTTAGCTTCAGTTATCTAATTTTCGATATCTTTTTCTATTATTATAGCTGTATTAGTTTTATTCATTATTAATAACGATTTATATATTCTTTTCGCTTTATTACATTAGGAGTTTTATGTTTAAATATTGTTAGTATTTATCCTAATAATTTAGATGTGTTTGGTTAATAGCAAATAAATAGAGTGAGCAATTACGATTAAAATTGTTTATCAATATATAATTTTTTAAATAAATAAGTCTAGCACTTAATACTAAAAAGAATTTTAAAATAACTGGCGCCCCAGGGAGGATTTGAACCTCTGACTTTCACCTTAGGAGGGTGCTACTCTATCCGGGCTGAGTTACTGGGGCACTTTTTATATTTTAACAAAATAGAGATTATTTTTTTAGAAAAAATTGTATATAAAAACAAAAAACTATAAAAATATTAGGTTTCTGCAAGGTTTTAAATAAAAATATCAGAATTCAAAATTAAATAAAGACATTTGACTAGTATCATCTAAACCTTTTAGAACTCCAAGTTTATCTAATAATTTAACTTGAGTAGAAGCGATTTTTCCTCGAGCTTGTAAATCTTCTTTAGAAATAAAAGGTCTTTCTTTTCTAGCTTCAATAATTTTATTAGCAACATTATCTCCAAGACCATCCAACACCTTAAATGGTGGAATTAAAGAATTTGCCTTATGATCCACAACAAAGTTAGAGGCTTCACTCTTTTCTAAATTTATGTTTTGAATTGAAAATCCTCTTTCATAAAGTTCTAGGCAAACTTGTAAAGTAGCTTCAATTCCTTCTTCTTTAGTAGATAAAGCTAAACCACTACTTCTTTTTGTTTTAAATTCTAATAACTTGTCATTTACGGCATCAATCCCTTTTATCATTGTTTCGATATCGTATTGATCGCATCTTAAAGTAAAGAAAGTCGCGTAATATTCAAGTGGATAATAAATTTTAAAATAACCAACTCTAATTGCCATCATAACATATGCACAAGCATGACCTTTTGGAAATAGATATTTAATTTTGTTACAAGAATCAATGTAATAATCTGGAACATTATTTGCCTTCATATCTTCTATATCTTGAGGATTAAGTTTCTTACCTTTTCGAACTTGTTCCATAATTTTAAAAGCTTCACTTGGTTTTAGTCCTTTTTGTTGAAGATAAGTCATAATATCATCACGACATCCAATAACTCCTCTAAGATCTGTAATTCCTTGATTAATTAAATTCTGGGCATTATTATTCCAAACATCAGTACCATGACTTAACCCTGAAATAATAAGTAAATCTCTAAAAGTATGCGGATTAGTCTCTCTAAGCATTTGTCTAACAAATTGTGTACCAAATTCTGGTAAACCTAGAGCACCATTATCAACAGGTAAATATTTATGTTTTAAATTAAGTGCTTCATCACTTGAAAATAAAGATAATACTTTTTTATCGTTGAAAGGAATTGTTTTTATATCTATATGAGTTAAATCACCCATCATTTTAAGAGCTTGTGGGTCAACATGACCTAACATATCTAGTTTTAAAATGGTATCGTGAATGGAATGGAAATCGAAGTGAGTTGTTTTCCGGCTTGCTGTATCATCTCCTGCTGGATATTGAACAGGAGTGAAATCTTCAACTTCATAATTTCTTGGAATAACAACAATACCGCCAGGATGTTGCCCAGTAGTTCTTTTAACTTCAACGCAACCATAAGCTAACGCTGCAGTTTCTGCACTGCTTATTGTATTAGGATCTACTTGTAAAAAGGTTTCAAAATAATGTTTTACATATCCATAAGCAGTTTTAAATTGCACTGCAGAAATAGTTCCTGCTCGATACACATTTTTTTCACCTAGTAATACTTTTGTATAGTCATGAGCTCTAGCTTGATAATCAGTAGGGAAATTTAAGTCGATATCTGGAACTTTTTCAGCATTAAATCCTAAAAATGTTTGGAAAGGAATTGATTGCCCGTCCGCTACCATTTTTTCTCCACAAATCGGACAATTTTTTTCTGGTAAATCAAAGCCACTAGTTATATCGTGGTCCTCATAAAATTCAACATGTTTACATTTAGGACAACGATAATGCGGAATAAGTGGATTAACTTCGGTAATCCCAGCCATTGTAGCAACTAAAGAACTGCCAACACTTCCTCTACTTCCGACAATATATCCATCCTCATTAGCTTTTTTAACAAGTCGATGAGCGATATAATAAATAACGCTATATCCATTACCGATAATACCATTTAATTCTTCTTTTAATCTATTTTCGATAAGTTCCGGTAATTTATCACCATATAATTTATGAGCGGTATCATAAACTATATCTTTTAACATATTCTCACAATTATCAATTGAAGGTGGAAAAAGCCCATCAGGAATAGGTTTAATTTCTTCACACATATCAGCGATTAAATTAGTGTTTTTTATAACAAAATTATAGATATCTTCATCGTTATTAAGCCAAGAAAAAGCATTTAGCATTTCTTCTGTTGATAAAAAGTGTTGGTTAGGATTTTCAAAAAAAGGAAGTATGTGATTTGCTCTATCTCTAGTCATTAAAGGATGCTGTCCTTTACCAACACTATCATTAGCTATATAAATATCTCGATACACTTTTTCTTCTGGATTAGCGTAATGTACATCGCCTGTAGCACAAATCAATTTATTTTCTTTTTTAGCCATATTTATGATGTCTAATAAATATAATTTTACTTGTTCAAGGGAAGGAATCTCTTCAGTATTAACTAAAAAAGAATAGCAGTCTAAAGGCTGAATTTCTATAAAATCACAAAAATCAATGGCTTTCTGAAGGCTTTTTAAATTTTTTCTATAAGAAGAATAAAAAACTTCACCATTAAAGCATGCACTTCCTACAAGTAAATTTTTACGATATTTATTTAATGTCGATTTAGGTGTAAAAGGTAAAAATCCCATATGTTCAGTATGGCTTTCACTAATTATTTTATATAAATCTTTTAGTCCTGCTTTATTTTTAGCGTACACTGTATAATGAACACTTCTAAAAGATCTCTTTTTCAACATTTCATTAGTTATATCTAAATATTCGATATCTCTAACTTTTATATCAGGATTATTATTAAAAAATTTAGCTCTTAAAGATAAAAAACAAAGTCCTAATACTTCAGCATCGTAATCAGCTCTATGAGCACTAGTTTCATCATAACTTACTTCAAGTCTTTTTGATAAATATTTTAAGCTATGATATGCAGCATCAGGGAAAAAATATCTACTTAAAGCAACTGTATCGATTCCTGGACAAGTTAAACTTCCAAATCCATTTTTTTCCATCGTTTCATTTAAAAAATTATAGTCAAATTCTATATTATGAGAAACTAACACACATCCTTTGATAAAATCTAAAAATTTAGGAATAATTTCTTTAGGTGTTGGTGCATCTTTTACCATTTCATTAGTAATATTAGTTTTCTTTTGAATTTTTTCAGGAATAGGCATTAAAGGATTAACAAAACTATCAAAACGATCAGTGACAAAACCGTTTCTAATTTTAACAGCACCAATTTCAGTAATTGCATCATAACGAATTGATAAGCCTGTTGTTTCTAAGTCAAAACAGACAATATCAACATCTTTAAGTTTTGAATCATTAGGATTTAAACAAGCTTTAAGTTTATCTTCAATGACATAAAGTTCACACCCATATAATATTTTAATTCCATATTTTTTAGCAGCTTGTTGAGCAGCAGGAAAAGATTGAACGACCCCATGATCTGTTACTGCTAAAGCTTTATGTCCCATATGTTTAGCAAGTTTAGCGTATTCATCAATGCTAGAAATACCATCCATTTCGCTCATATTCGTATGCAAATGGAGTTCAACTCTTTTTTGAGGTGCATCATCCTTCCTAAGTTCATCATCAGGTAATAAATCAAAAGTGTGAGCCATAACAAAAAGGCTAGAATTATGATTATCAATTCCAACTTTTCCTTTAACACGAATATTTTTATTTACTTGTAAATTAGTTAAAACTTCAATACCTAAATCACGATTATTTGAAATAAATCTCACATAAATCGCACTTGAATTATCTTTAAGCAAACAAGTGTACATTTTTTTCATTGTTTTAGTATCTCTTGAAGTTACTTCTAAGATTTTACCATTAATATCAACTGCTCCACTATTTGAATCTAACTCTTTAATTAGGTGATAGGCGTAATCTCCTTTTTTAAAGATATCAGCGTTTCTTCTTTCGTTAAGCATTTTTTCATAGTTAACTTTTAAATCTTCGATAATATCTTTTTCAGCCACTTCTTTAACTTCGTTAAAAGTGTTTGTTATATCTTTATTAACATCTTCTTTAGTAACCTTTTTATTTAGTTCTACTTCGTTTTCGTTACTATTTAATAACGCTTTAATCTCATAGTCATAAGATATAAATTTAAAAATTTCTTGAAGTTTATTTATGAAATTTAGTTTTAAAAAATTATCATAACTATATTTATCGCTAAATAATAAATTAATATCATTATTTAAAAAGGATATATCGAAGTTTTTCTCTTTTTTAAAAATGTCAAAATAACAATCTTTAATAAAATTTATAAGGCTATCGTTATTAATTTTAAAATCATTAAGAAATTTAAATTCCACATTATAACTTTTTAAGTTTTTTAAGCCATTAATTAGAGTTATATATTCTTTATAAGTCCAAGGAGATAAATTTTTGATCGTATAAATAAATAAGTTTTCATCAAAATTACTTTTATTAATATGAATAAATTCCATATTAAATAAACTTGTATCGGTAATTTTAATAGAACTTAAAAATTTTAAGAATTTTTTATCTCCTTCAACCATTAAAATAGCCTCCATATATCCATAACAAATATTACAGCAATTAAAGCAAATAATAAAATTAAACCGATATAACTAACTATATTTTTAATTTTTTCAGGAATTGCCCATTCTTTATAAACTTCAACATCACCTAAGTTTTCTTTCTCTTTAAAGTCATTTAACGCATCAACTTTATGGATATATTCAAGGTAGGAATTATATTTTGGATCATTACTTAATTCATTAGCTTCAAGTGAACCTTCACAAGGAAAATTTAAATTAATAATATCATCATCTAAATTAGTTTCGTATTTTTCTTTATAATTTCTTTTTATATCATCGATATCTTCATTTAAAGAAGTCATAACATCAAGTAATTTTGGATTAACATTACTTTTAGAACTTTTAACTTTTTGTAAATAAATTTGTTTTTTAATAAAGTTAACTACTCCTTCAATAATAGTTACTAAAATTTGCCATCCATCGAGTCCAGGAAATGGCAATAAATTAATTAACGCTAAATTTACACTAATAGTTCCCCGGCTTTGTAAATAATAATTAAATGGATAATTTTGTAAAATACTTGTTGTTTGAGTAAAAATTGCAACTGGACCACCCATTTGATCCCAACCTTGACCAACAAATAAGTTGCCAATAGCTTCGCTAATTAAAGAAGTTGATTGAACCCAATAATCACCTGCAACTTTAAAACTATTCCAGCCATTCCAATATGTATGGTAATTAATTCCAATATTTAATGGATCAATCCTTCCATTTTGATCTTCATCTTTTATATGCAATAAATTATGGTAAATTTCTTTTTCACTCCCAGAAGTATTATCATTATGAAAACGATTTATATTAAAAGCTAATTCATTAAAAGATGAACCACTAAATTGTATAAGTGAACTATCTTCATTAACAATAGGCAAATATAATCTTTGATTATCATTTATAACTAACTCGTATTCCGTGGTTTCATTATTTTTATCAACACCTAAAACGCTAACTCTATAATTAGATGAGCTTAAATCAATTTCTTTTGCTTCATATAAAACTAAAAAGTTAGCTATTTCATCAAGTTGCTTAATTCCATTACTTCCACTATTAAAAGCTAAAATATAAGACTTAGTTTCCTCATTAATACTAATAAGCTCAGCATTTGTATAATTAAGTTGATATTTAGTAATATCTCCATTTTCATCAAATATTGGAGTTATATCACTTATTAAATTAGGAAAAACATATTGAATTTTATCATTACCACTTTGATCTACTAATTTAATACTACTTGCGTTAACGATATCCCCTTGAACATAAGTATCTAAAATATTATTCCCGTCTAAATCAGTAATTGAAGGGTTTTTAATATATATTTCAGTATTAGAAATATTAATTGAATTTATATTTACAGGACTATATTGAGGAAAGCAAGATGCACAGATAAAAAAGATAATATAGGCTAGAACAAAGTTCATAATAACGCCTGCTGCAAAAATAATTAATCTTTTCCATCGAGCGATTCCAACTAAACTTCTTGAACGAGGAATTTTTACACCTTCTGGAAGTTCAGTTCCTTCTCCAAACATTGAGACATAACCTCCAACTGGTAAAATTCCAATCGAAAACTTTGTTTCACCTTTCTTTCTTTTTATTTTACAAATCTTAGGTCCAAAGCCTATTGAAAAATCGCTACAATAGACATTAAAACTTTTAGCAGCAATAAAATGTCCGCATTCGTGGATAGTGACTAATACACCTAAAGCAATAAGAAATAAAATAATTGATAAGACTACTTGCATTTTATTCTCCTAATAAGTTTTCTAGTAATTTTCCTATACTTAAAATCGGTTAATTTATAGTTAAAGTATGAGCAAAATCGATTAAATTTTGCATCTTTCATTATTATATTTATAATTTGTTCGATTTCAATAAAAGTAATTTCATTATTTAAAAAAGCTTCAACACAGATTTCATTAATAGCATTTAATATAGCTCCACTATTTCCTTTTTTATTAAGTATTAATCTTGAATATTTTATTAATGAGAATCTATTTTCATCTAGTTTTAATAAATTATATTTATCTAAACTATCAATTATTACATCATTAAATTCATTACCATTAGTTGGTTTACCTAAGTTTAAAGCGTATTCGATAGGTCCTTTCATTGAGGGAGGGGAAACATTTAATTTAGTATAATTTTTATATTCAATTAACCCATGAACCATTGAATCTCTAGAAACTAAAACATTTATTTTTTTTAAAAAAGGAAATAAATAACTAGCCTCAATAATTTCAAAACATTTATTCATCATCGTAGCACTATCAATAGTTATTTTTTTACCCATTTTCCAGTTTGGATGATTTAAAGCATCATGTACTGTTACTTTTTTTAATTCCTCTACCGAATAATTAAAAAATGGCCCACCGCTTGCCGTAATATAAGCATTCTTAATATTATCTATATCTTCATTATATAAGCATTTTTTTAAAGCAACATGTTCACTATCTATAGGAATAATTTCATTATTATGTTTTTTGAGGAGTTTATTAATTAATTCTCCTCCAATTACTAATGATTCTTTGTTAGCTAAGAGTAAAGTATGTCGATTTTTTATTGAATAAACACTAGGAAGTAAACCACTAAATCCAATCAAAGCATTTAAAACATAAGAATTTTTACTTGAATTTTTAATTAATTTTATTAATCCTTTGTCACCATAATAAAATTTTATATAAGGATATTTCTTTTTATATACTAAATAATCTTTTTTAAATCTAACACAAATATGCTTAACACTATTAAAATTTAATAGTATTTCATCAATTTTCAAAAATTGTTTTCCAATTGAAAAACCTTCTAAAACCCAATTATTTTTTTCGTTTTTTAAAATTTCGAGTGTTTGAATTCCAATTGAACCACTCGCTCCAAGTAAAATTAAATTCATATTTAAAATAAATTAATTGTACTTAAAATAATAGCGGTAACTATAGTCCCTAAAGTTATACTATCAATACGGTCTAAAATTCCACCATGACTTTTTAAAATTGTTCCAAAGTCTTTAATCCCAAAATGTCTTTTTAGTTGTGAAAAAAGTAAATCTCCAATTGTCCCTACAAGTGGCAAAATTAAACTAATTATTAAAATAATATACCGATGATTTAAATCTAAAATTTCAATTATTGGATAATTAAAGTAAGCAAGCAAAATTGCAAATAGAAAACTAAATAGAAAACTTCCTAAAACTCCACCAACAAATCCTTCCCAAGTTTTTTTAGGAGAAATTGTAGGACACATCTTGTGCTTTCCAAATAACACCCCACTAAAGTAAGCAAAGATGTCATTAAAACAAATTCCAATTATCACATAAATAAATAAATTAAGAGATGTTCCAATTCGTTCGTATACTAAAACGCCATTAGAATAAACACCATTTCCATCTAAAGTTTCATATAGTGGATAAAATCTTAAATAAAGTAAACTTAATAATGATAAGCTAAGTATTATATTAAAGAAAAATATATAAATGATATCGTTTAAACTAACTTTTTTATCGATGAGTGCTAAAGTAATTAAAATTATTAGATTTATAAGTAATGAAATAGGAGCAATATAAATACTTGAAAAATCATTAATTAAATCATAAAAAGGCAAAGTATTTGAGATTAGAAAATTAAATAATGCTGTAAATAAGATTGGTAAATATAAAGTTAGATAAGAAATTATATAAAAAGCAATAGAGAATTTTTTATCAGTTCCTTTAATTGCATTAATTACTTCAGATTCAGCAATACCAAAAAGAATTAGTGCTCCTACTAAATAAAAATAATCTCCAAGAATAATTAATGGTAATAGTATTAGTAAAAAAATTAAAGCAACTAAAACTCTTGATTTCATCGACTTTTTTGTCGATGAAGATAATTCGTTATGGTATGGATGAACTTCGCTCATTAATTATATTGCCATTATTTCGGATTCTTTTTCTTTATAAATTTTATCTATATTAGAGATTGCTTCATCGGTAACCTTTTGAATATCGTTTTCAGCTCTTTTTTCCATATCTTCAGTATATGTGTCGTCTTTTTTAAGTTTATCCATCGTTTCACGACGAAGATTTCTAACGCTAACCTTATAATCTTCACAATAGCCTTTAGATTTTTTGACTAATTCTTTTCTTCTATCTTCAGTTAGTGGTGGAATAGTTAATCTAATCTTATTTCCATCGACTACTGGATTAATACCAATATCGCTTTTATTAATTGCAGCAACTATACTTTTTACATCATTTCTATCATAAGGCTCAATTAATAATTGGCGTGGTTCAGGTACTTTAATAGCGGAAATTTCAACAATTCTCATCTTATCGCCATAATAATCACATTCAATATTATTTAATAAAGCAGGGCTTGCTCTACCTGTTCTTAATGTTGATAGTGATTCTTTTAGATTATCACAACATTTTTGCATTTCAATTTTGGCATTTTCAGCATACTTATCCATATCTATTCCTCCGTTATTGTACTACCTATATCATCACCATTAATAACTTTAATAAAGTTTTCAATTTTATCCATTGAAAAAATTCGGACTTCTTTTTTACTTCCTTCAAGCATCGTTATAGCGGTTTGATCCATAATATGTAAATTTTTATTAATAATATCTTTATAAGTTAATTTTTTAATAAATTTAGCGTTTTTATTTGTCTTAGGGTCATCTGTATACACACCATCAACCCCATTTTTTGCCATTAAAATTGCATCGGCATTAATTTCAAGAGCTCTTAAAGAGGCACAAGTATCAGTAGTAAAATATGGATTGCCTGTTCCACCTGCAAATAACACAACTTTATGACAATTTAAATGAGCAATTGCTTTTTTATAAATATAAGGTTCAGCAATTTTATTAACTTCGACTGCTGACATAACTCTAGTGGTAACACCAATTTTTTCTAAAGAACTACTTAAAGCTATACAATTAATAATAGTACCGAGCATTCCCATATAATCGCCATTAGTTTGGTCAACTCCAATTTTACTAGCAATTTTTCCTCTAAAAATATTACCTGCTCCGATAACTATACCAATTTCAACTCCAGCTTCATGCATTAACTTAACGGCTAAAGCAATATTCTTTAGCTTCTCATTATCAAGTATTGTTCCATCACTTTTATCTGCTAAAGCTTCACCACTAAGTTTAAGTATAATTCGCTTATATTTCATTTTTATTCCTCTAAAAACTATTATATCATAAAAATTCACTAAATAAATTATGAATTATTGAAATACTAAATTTTATTTTTTAAGAAAAAAGGCCACATTTGCAGCCTTTTTCACATTTTAAATTAGTTTTAATTATTTAGCTTGAGCCATAACTTCTTCTGCAAAGTTATCAACTCTTTTTTCAAGTCCTTCACCCACTTGATATCTTATGAAGGAAAGAACTTCATTGTTACTTTCTTTTAAGACATCTTTAATGGTTTTAGTTGGGTCCATAACGAAGCCTTGATCTAAGAAAGTAACTTCAGATAAGACTTTATGAACTTTTCCTTCAACAATTTTAGCAAGAGCTTGTTCAGGTTTTCCTTGAAGTTTAGGATCATTTTTGCAAGTTTCAAGTTGAATTTTCTTTTCAGCTTCTTTGACATCAGCTGGAATATCAGCTTCACTAATATATTTAGGATTATTAGCAGCAACACACATTGCTAAATGTTTACCTAAAGTTGCATCTTCATTTTTTAAAGAGATTAAAACACTTATTTTTCCACCCATATGGATGTAGGAATATAAATGTTCGCCAGTTAAAGTTGCAAATCTTCTAAATGAAAGTTTTTCGCCGAGTTTAACTGTAGCATCAGTAAATAATGTTTCAGTATTAGTTTTTGTTTCCTCAATATCTTTATAATCATTTTTCAAAACTTGTTCAGTTGCATCTTTTACTAAAGCAATAAAAGCATCACTTTTTGCAACGAAATCAGTTTCGCAGTTAACTTCAGTTACAACTCCTTTATTTCCTTCAATTTTAGCGAAAGTTAAACCTTCTGCAGCGATACGATCAGCTTTTTTAGCAACTTTAGCAATTCCTTTTTCTCTTAGCCAGTCACAAGCTTTATCAACATCATTATTGCATTCAACAAGTGCATTTTTACAATCCATCATTCCTGCACCTGTTCTTTCTCTTAAAATTTTAATTAATTCAATAATTGTGGACATAATTTTACCTCAAGAACAATATTTTCGTTATTTAGCTTCTTCAGTTTGTGAAGTTTGTTTTGAAGCTTCTTCTTTATTTTGAGCATTATTACGAGTTTCTTGTAACTTCTTTTGTCTTTCTTTTTCTTTTTCAGCTCTTTCTCTTTGTAATTCTCTACGAGCAGCAAGTCTTAAAGCATGTTCTCTATCAGCTTGACGTAAAGCATCTTTCATAGTTGCTTCTTCACCTTCATCTTTTGTATAAGCAATTTCTGGTAAACCACCTTTAGCTTCTACGATAGCATCACACAAAACAGTTAAGATTAAAGTGATTGATTTATTAGCATCATCATTTCCAGGAATTACATAATTTACTGGATCAGGATTACAGTTAGTATCGCAAATTGCAAAAACAGGAATGTTTAATTTATTTGCTTCAGTAACTGCATTGTGTTCAGAAATTGGGTCAGCTACGATAACAGCATTAGGCACTTTTCTCATTTCTTTGATACCTTCAAGATTTGAAAATAATTTTTCCTTTTCTTTTCTTAATTTACTAGCTTCTTTCTTAGGTAAATTATCCCAAGCACCTTCTTCTTCACTAGCTTCTAATTCTTTTAATTTTCTAATTCTTGTTTGAATAGTTTTAAAATTAGTTAAAATACCACCAAGCCAACGGTTGTTAACATAAAAAGCTCCACTTCTTTCTGCTTGTTCTTTAACAATTTCCTTAGCTTGATCTTTAGTGCCGACGATTAAGATTTTTCCACCTTCTTCAACGATTTCTTTTATTTTATTGTAGCTTTCTTCAATTCCAGCTTTAGATTTATTTAAATCAATAATCGAAGTTCCATTTTTAGCACAATAAATATATGGTTTCATTTTAGGATTCCATTTTTTAGTTTGGTGACCATAATGAACGCCGGCTTCCAATAATTTTTTAATTGTAATTATTGGTGCATTGTCGTCATGGACTAATTTTTCCATAACATTTTCACTTTCTTCAGTTGAAGGAGTTTCGACTTCTTCAACACTTGCAACTTTTTCTTCACTCATTTTAGAGTTCCTCCTATTTGTTAATCCTCCACTATTTCGAGCATCAACCCCCGCTTAAAACGGGACTAGGCGAATGAATCCATAGTGTGTGTTTTTAGCTTTCTTTTAAAAAGCCATAATATTTTAGCATTTTTAACTAATCTATATCAATCACTAGTTTTATCTTTATCGCTAAGAGGAAAAAATAAATCATATTGATTTCTTAAAGCCTCTTTTGAAACATGAGTGTAAACTTGTGTAGTATCGATTGACTCGTGTCCTAAAAGTTCCTGGATAATCCTTAAATCTGCTCCTCCTTCTAATAAATTAGTAGCAAATGTATGTCTTAATTTATGAGGATATAACTCAATATTTAACCCAGTCTTCTTAATAATATCCTTCATAATAGTTTCTAATCCTCTAGAAGTTAATTTTTCACCTTTATAATTTAAGAAAAAATAAGACATCGAAGTTTTTTCTTTCGACTTATTAAGGAGTTCTTTTCTTAAATTTTTAGCGTATTCCATCATCGCTTCTTTAGCACTTACACTAAAAGGAACTAAACGCTCTTTTTTACCTTTTCCTAAAACTTTAATGAATCTTTCATTGAAATTTATTTCGTAAGTTTTTAAATTAATTACTTCACTATTTCTCATTCCACTACTAAACATAAGTTCAAGAAGGGCTAAATCTCGTTGTTTTAATAAATCATTACGATTTTTAGTTTCTTCAAGTAACTTTTCAACTTGAGAATAATATAAAGCTTCAGGATATTTAGTCTCAGTTTTAATCGTCTTAATAGTTAAAAAAGGATTTTCGTTTATATATTTTTTATCGTATAAAAATCGATAAAAGTGTTTTAAAGCTGAAATTTTTCTTTTAACACTTCTTCTTGATAATTTTTTATTAATTAGACACACATTTAAGAAATCACGAATAATAATTTTATCGACACCATCAATAGTTGATCCTTCTTTTAAAACAAAGTTAATAAATTCATCGATGTCACGATTGTAATTTAAAATCGTGTAATCACTGAAATTACGATTATATTTTAAATAAGAAGCAAATTCACTTTCGTACCTATTCATCTAGTTGTTTAATAAAGGAATCGATATTATCTAAAGATCTTTTAATTACTATTTCTTTAGAATCAACATTTCCTCTATAAATTATACCAAAAGTTGAATTCATCGGAGCAAAGTTTTTACTACCAGTATGAGTAATATATCTAACTAAAGCCCCAAGTATTGTGTAAAACGAAAGTTTTTTAAAATCTTTTTTATTTAATCTTAAATAGACATAATAAGCAGCTAATAGTCCTGTAGCAGCACTTTCTACATAACCTTCAACACCACTAAGTTGACCTGCAATATAAATATCAGGATTATTTTTTAAACTTAAATCATCATTTAAAACTTTTGGAGCAAGAACATATGAATTACGATGCATTAAGCCATATCTAGCAAATTTAGCATTTTCTAATCCAGGAATTAAGCTAAAGACTCTTTTTTGTTCTCCATAGGTTAAATTAGTTTGAAATCCTACTAAATTATAAAAGTCACCTATTAAATCATCTTGTCTAAGTTGAACTACGGCATAAGGAAAAATTCCATTATGTTCTAATCCTGTTGGTTTAAGAGGCCCAAATCTAAGAGTATCTTTACCTCGACTTGCCATAACTTCTAAAGGTAAACACCCTTCAAAATAATGAGTATCAAATTCGTGAAGTAGACTTCTTTTAGCATTAATTAACTCTTCGACAAGTTTATAATACTCATCTTTATTTAATGGACAGCAAATATAACTATCATCACCTTGGTTATAACGAGATTTGTAATATACTTTATCAAAATTTATAGAGTCTTTATAAATAATAGGTGCACTAGCATCAAAAAAGGAATAAAGTTTTTCACTTGTATAATTTGAAATTTTATCTAGAAGCCCTTTAGAAGTTAAGGGTCCTGTACAAATTATATTTATTCCATCTTTAAAGTCATTTACATCTTCACTTATAACTTCAATATTAGGATGATTTTTAATTTTTTCAGTTATATATTTAGCAAAAACATCTCGATCAACACTTAAAGAATCACCACTAGGAACTTCACTAACTTTACTAGCTTCTATAATTAAAGAACCCATATTTGAAATTTCTTCTTTAAGTAAACCGCAAGCATTATCTAACTTTTTACTCTTTAAAGAATTTGAACAAACAAGTTCGCCAAATAAGTCAGTGTGATGAGCTTCACTTTTTACTTTTGGTCTTTTTTCAAATAGTTTAACTTTAATACCTTTATTTGCTAGGAAATAGCTAGCTTCTACTCCAGCAAGTCCTGCTCCAATAACATTTACTACCATTATTTTTTCTTAATAGGCTCCATATAATCGCAATTAGGATAATTACTACATCCATAGAAATAGCCATATTTCCCTCTTTTTCTCACTAAGGCTGCTCCGCATTTTGGACAAATTTTCGTTTCTTCTTCTTTGTTTAAACCTTCAATATAATGACATTTTGGGAAATTTGAACATCCAATAAATTTTTGCCCTCTCTTATTAGTGCGATAAACTAAAGTTGAACCACAATTAGGGCAATTTCTGCCAACCTCAGTTGGTTCTTCTTTTTCTTCTGCTTTAACATAACGACATTTTGGAAAATTAGAACATCCAATAAATTTTTCGCCTTTTTTATTGTATCGATAAACTAAAGGAGCACCACAATTAGGACAATTTTCACCTGTTTTTTCAGGTTCATCTTTATACATTATCTTTTTAACTTCTTCATAATGCTCGATAAATGGTGCGTAAAAATCTTTTAAAACTTGAACTTCATCTTCATTACCTTCACTTATTTCATCAAGTTTTGTTTCCATATCGGCAGTATATTCTGTATTCATTAAATCTGGGAAATATTTAGTTAATACTAAACTGGTCTTTTTACCTTGTTCAGTTGGAGTAATTATTCCTTTTTCACTAGTTATATATCTTCTAGCAATCAAAGTCTGAATAGTCGAAGCATAAGTTGAAGGTCTACCGATTCCTTCATCTTCCATAAGTTTGACTACTCTACCTTCACTATATCGAGCTGGAGCTTTTGTAAAGTTTTGCTCTTTATTCACTTCTTTAAGTGGATAAATTTCTTTTTCTTTAAAGTCATAAACTTTTTTATCGTCTTTTTCATCAATATTTAAAACATTGTAACCATCAAATATAATCTTTGATTCGTCATATTTAAAATCAACATTATTACTAGAAAAGATGACT
Organism: Candidatus Onthovivens merdipullorum; assembly: GCA_017694345.1. GTDB lineage: Bacteria > Bacillota_I > Bacilli_A > RFN20 > CAG-826 > Onthovivens > Onthovivens merdipullorum. The sequence goes on from JADIMY010000130.1 coordinate 30,080, forward strand.
TGTGTGTTTTCTACTACTTTATTTGCCATTAAACTAGCGATCGTTCTTTGATAAATCAGTTTATAAAGTTTATATTCTTTATCACTTAAGAATTCTTTAATGCTTTCAGGAGTTCTTGTGACACTTGTTGGTCTAATTGCTTCATGAGCGTCTTGAGCTAGATTAACTTTTTTTGTTTTATGAGAATTATCAAAATACTTTTCACCATATTTATCGATAATAAATTCTTTAGCACTATTTACAAATGTTTCACTTAATTTAGTGCTATCAGTTCTCATATAAGTAATTAAACCAGTTAAACCATCACTAAGTTCAACACCTTCATATAATTTTTGAGCAATTGATGAAGTTTCACGAGCTTTAAATTTATATTTAGTAAAAGCTTCTTGCTGTAAGGTTGATGTCCTAAAAGGTTCTTTTGAACTTATTGATCTTTTATTTTTATTGATACCAGTAACAATAACTTCTTTCGAACATGAAGATAGTATTTCATTAGCTTTATTGACATCATTAATTTTTATATTTTCACCATTAAAGCGATAAAAATCTAATTTAACTTCATCACCATCTTTATTAATAATAGCTTCAAGAGTGTAATATTCTTCAGGAACGAATTCCTCTATTTCTTTTTCGTGATCACAAATTAATTTTAATGTAACAGATTGAACTCGTCCTGCAGATTTAGAATTAATACGACTATTTATTAATGTTGAGAGCTTAAAACCAATAATTCGGTCAATAATTCGACGAGTTTCTTGACTATGAACTAAATTCAAGTTAATAGTTCTAGGACATTCAATAGCTCTAGTAATTGAGTCCTTAGTTATTTCGTGAAATTCTAATCGTTTAGTTGTGTCTATTGGCAAATTTAAAACTGCTGCTAAATGATAAGCAATAGCTTCTCCTTCTCTATCAGGGTCGGTTGCAAGTATTACTTCATCAGATTTTTTTGCTAATTTTTTAAGTTTACTAACGACATCAATCTTATCTTTACTTATAACATAGGTAGGTTTAAAGTCGTGATCAACATCAACACCTAAACCTCCTTTGCCAGTAGTGGCTAAATCTCTAATATGACCAACACTAGCTTCTACATCGTAATTATCTCCGAGATAATGTCCTATCGTTTTACTTTTTGCAGGTGATTCAACAATAACTAATTTCATAAAATTTCCTCAATGAATTAAAACTATAAAGACATAAAATAATTTTGTAAAGTAAAATATTTAAGGCTTTCCTCATTAATTATATATATAAATATAATAATTAACTTTTTTAATAATTCAGCAAATCCAATATATCATTTTCGTTTTCTATTAAAGCTGCTCCTTCTTTAATAAGTTGATTACAATAGCTTTTTTGATAGCATTGATAAGGCAAGCAACCAATACTTTTATTGTAATCTAATGCATAAGAAATTGTAATTTTTGTTCCACTTTTTAAATAACCTTCACCAACAAAAACGGCATTACTAATACCAGCGATAATTCTATTTCTAAATCTAAAATTATCTGGATTAATAGGAGTTCCAGGTGGATACTCACTAATAATTAAACCACCAGCTTTTAAAATTTCATTAAATAAATCGATATTTTCCTTTGGATAATAACTATCGATCGCTGAACCAATTACTGCAATAACTTTCTTATTAGTACATAAAGCAGCTTTAATT
>JADIMY010000131.1 GCA_017694345.1 Candidatus Onthovivens merdipullorum
CCACCAAAATCAGCATGCCCTGGAGTATCTAATATATTTATTTTAGTATCTTTATATATAACACTAGTAGTTTTAGCAAGGATTGTAATACCTCTTTCTCTTTCAATTGCGTTACTATCCATAGCTCGGTCTTCAAGTTTTTCATTATCTCTAAATGTTCCACTATATTTTAAAAGTTGATTGACGAGTGTTGTTTTACCATGATCGACATGAGCTATAATTGCAATATTTCTTAAATCCATACCAAAACCTCCTTCAAACAAGCGTTATGTAATATACCACAATTTAATTAAATTTTATATATTAAATTCTATATTTTTATCGTGTTAATGCATCAAATTTTTAGTATAATTATAGCGGTTCAAGGAGAAAAAATATGCGTAGTAATGGAATTTTATGCCCTATAGCAAGTTTACCTAGTAAATATGGAATCGGTGATTTAGGTTATCCTAGTTATGAATTTATAGATTTGATAAGCGAAGCTAAAATTAAATATTGGCAAATTTTGCCTTTAAATCCAATTGATTTTTGTCATTCTCCATATGCTTCTAGTTGTGATAGTGCAATTGATCCAATTTATGTCTCGCTAGATTTACTTAAAGAAAGAGGTCTATTAAATAGATTTAAACATATTGAATTTAATAAAGAAAAAATTGAATATGACAAAGTTCGTGAATATAAACTGTTTTACTTAAAAAATGCATATAAAAATCAAAAAGATACTGATACTAATGAGTTTAAATTATTTGTTAGTGAAAATTCTTGGCTAGAAAAATATGCTTTATTTGAAATTTTATTAAAGAAAAATCATAACAAAGTATTATACGAATGGAAAAAAGCTGATAAAGAAGCTTTTTATCACAAAGAAGGATTAATTACTAAATATCAAAAACAACTAGAATTTATTTATTGGGTTCAATTTGAATTATTTAGAGAATTAGATCTTTTAAAAGACTATATGCATAATAAGGAAATTGAACTAATCGGTGATTTACCTTTTTATGTAGGATTAAATAGTAGTGATTATTTTGGACATTTAGATGAATTTCAAATTGATGAAGAAACCGATCGTCCTTTAAAGGTTGGAGGAGTGCCACCAGATTATTTTTCTCCTTTAGGTCAAAAATGGGGTAATCCTTGTTATGATGTCGAATATATGAGATCTACTGGCTATATTTTCTTTTTAAATAGGATTAAAAAAGCTTTAAGAAAATATGATATTTTAAGACTAGATCATTTTAGAGCTTTTGATACATACTATGAAATTCCTTTTGATGCTAAAGATGCTAAAATTGGTGAATGGAAAAAAGGATTAGGTGAAGAATTCTTTAAAAAAGTGGAAGAAGAAGGTCTTTTAAATCAATTAATTGTTGAAGATTTAGGCGATGTATTTCCAAGTGTTTATAAATTAAGAGACGAATTTAATTTACCAGGAATGAACATTTTACAATTCACTTGTTTAAATAATTACGACGAAGTAATAGAAAACCAAATTGTTTATACTGGAAGTCACGATAATGAAACTATCGTTGGTTTTTATAAAAATATGAAAAAAGAAGATAAAAATCTTTTAGAAATTAAATTTAAATATGCAGGAATTGATCGAAGAAAAAAGATTAATTATCGTTTTATTAGTTTAGCATTTAGTTATCCTTGTAAACTCGCTATTATTCCAATACAGGATTATTTAGGTCTTGATAATAAAGCTAGAATAAATACTCCTGGAACAAGTACAAATAACTGGGAATTTAGATTAAGTTCTTTTAAAGAATTCAAAAAAGAAATTCCTAATATTATTAAAACTATAGAAGAATACGAGAGATGATTAAGATTTGTTTAATTAATTTAGGATGTGCTAAAAATCTAGTCGATAGTGAAGCGATTTTAGCTTTATTTGATAACGATCCTAGATTTTTGATTACGACTAACGAAACTGAAGCAGATATATTAATTTTAAACACTTGTGCTTTTATTTTTGATGCTGAAAATGAGTCTTTTGAAACTATTAAAAATCTTGAGAAATTGAACAAAAAGCTTGCAGTTCTCGGCTGTTTAGTTGAAAAATATAAAGATTCATTAAAGAAAAAGTTCAAAAAAGTTGATGTTTTTATAGGCTTTAAAGACTTTATTCATTTACCTGATATATTATCTAATTTAATGAACGAAAAAATAGATCGAACTTACACCGTTTTTAATAGAATTAAAGACGATCCTAATTCAATATATTTAAAAATTAGTGAAGGCTGTAATCATACTTGTGGTTATTGCATTATTCCTAAACTTAGAGGAAATTACTATTCTTATCCGTTAAATGATTTAGTTAGTTATGCCAAAAAAGTTGTTAGTGAAGGCGTTAAAGACATTAATGTTATTGCTCAAGATACGACTTATTATGGTAAGGATTTTAATGATAAAACTAATTTATCTACTTTACTTAAAAAAATTGATGAAATCGAAGGTATTGAGTTTATTAGAGTCTTATATTTATACCCTAGTGAAGTAGATGATGAACTTATTGAAACAATAAAAAACTCTAAACATATCGTTCCTTATTTTGATTTACCAATTCAACATGCTTCAACTAAGATTTTAAAACTAATGAATCGAGCTGATACTTATGAAAGTTTACTTGATTTAGTTAATAAAATTAAAGTTAAAATACCTCTAGCAATATTAAGATGTACACTAATTGTAGGTTATCCTTATGAAGAAGACGAAGATATTGAAATATTAAAAGAATTTTTATTAAAAACTAAATTTAATCATATTGGATGTTTTACTTATTCAAACGAAAAGCTTGCAAAAGCCCACTCTTTTCCACAAATTGATGCAGAAATTAAGTTAAAAAGAAAAGACGAAATTATGGAAATAGCTAAATCAATAAGCTATGAAACTAATAAGGAAATGATTGGAAAAACTTATAGAGGAATGATAATCGATAGTGAAAATGAATCTACTTATTTATTAAGATCTAGTTTTAATGCTCCTGATGATATTGATGGAAATATTTATATGAAAACAAATAAGGAACATAAACTTGGTGATATCGTGAAATTTAAGATAACTGATGCTTATGTTTATGATTTATATAGTGAAGAAATAGATTAATTATTTATTTTTTGACTTTAATCTTTTTATCTTTCTTTTTTATATATCCTTGTTTTATTAGCTTTTTAAAAGTTAGTACACCAAAAGTAATAGAAGAAGCAAGGAACAATACGCCTATTATCTTGTAAATGATGAAAGTTATTTGGTCATAAGAACCAAGTAAAAATCCAATAAAATCAGGTTCATAACTTATTTTACATATATATGGTAAAAATCCAGAAAGCAGTAACATGGCGATAAAAATTATTATTGAGCCAATAAAAAGACCTATATATAAAGGCAAAAAGTTGATTTTTTTAAACTCTAAATTTTTCTCAGCACTTGTTAATGTTTCGTTGTCATCAATTAAATAGTTATAGTCAATTCCATAATAATCACAAATACTTTTTATTTTGTTTAGTTCTGGCTCACTATCACCGAGCTCCCATTTTGAGACAGCTTGCCTAGAAACACTTATTTTTTCAGCAAATTCATCTTGGCTTAAGCCTTTAGATTTTCTTAATTTAATTAATTTTTCATTTAGTTTCATAATTAATGTACATAAAATCCTGTTCCACAATCTACAGTATATTTTAAGGTTTTGTTACTCCAAAAACCATCTCTTAAAATTGTAATAGTGTGTGGTGACTTAATAGAAATTTCACTTCTTTGTTTTGTGTAAAATCTAAAAGCAGCTAATTGACAAGACTGACCAATATTATATTCATAATATGGACCTTTATCTTTTTTTGGGTATAAATAATCGTAATCTATTTGAGCGTAATTTTGTACCATATTTCCTTTATCATAAACTGCAGGCGAACTTATGTTTGTAGAATAGGAAGCAGAAGCCCCAGTTCCAATACTTATAGTTCCATTAGATGAAATTGTGTCATTTGAACTTATACTTACTGAAATAGTGCCAGTTGGATTTTGTGCTTTTGGACTATAATCTCTTAGTGTTGCTTCATCTCTAGTATTTGGATTGAAGTAAATTGAAAGATAATCAGTTCTATAATCAGTTTTATCTTGATTAGGAGAAATATAGTCTTCGTAAGTAACGATAAAATTTTCTTTAGCAGTACTAGATGAATAATCATCATTTTGATAGACACATCTCCACGAAGCAAAACTACCAAAATATTCACCAGAACTATCTTTTAACTCTGCTGTTATTTTTACTTCACTTTGTAGATGATAAGCACTACTAATGTTAAATTTAGATGTATTATTTTCAGTATCTTCTGAATAATATGTCTGATTTAAAATTGAATCTTTTATCTTCTCAATACTATAGTTAATATCATTTAATCCATAATTTTCATCTAAATATATTTCGCCTTTATAATTAGTATCCTTATATGCAAAGTTATAAGTTGATGCTAAAACATAGTTGAAATTTTCTTCACTTGAATCGGTTGTGCCTATGTGACTAGCCTTTCGAATTTGATTTTTAACAACATTAAATTCGAATGGTTTTCCTATAGAAGAAGTTTTAGATAACTCATTTTTATCTACAAAATTAAGTTTAATTTTTGTTTCATCAATTACATCAGTGTTAAAACAAAACATTGATATAAATAAAGAAACTGTGATTAATCCTACAAATAATTTTTTTCTTTTCATAAACTTTAACCTCCTTAAGATATTGTCTTTAATATATTAAAAATTATCAACATATTAAGCTTTGAATGTTTGACTAGTTTAGTTGCGTTTAAAAAAATAATTTAGATTTGCAGGGCTTTACTTTTAAATCATAACTTATTTATTGATTTTATTTTTTTTAAAACTTTGAGGAAAAGAACAATTTTAAACTGATGCAATTAAAAACTACTTATTACTAATTGAAGATATTAGATAACCAAAAAAAGAAAGTTATTTAATTTTTTTATTTACATAAAGGTAAATTAAGTAAAGTGATTTTAATAAATCGTAATGGATTAATAAAAAGTTTCTAGTTTTGATTCAAAATTCATTTATTAATCTATTAAAAAGAAAATAAAAAATGATATAATAAACTCGTTTAAAGGAGAAACTTATGACAGAAATTATTGATATTTATGCTCGTGAAGTATTAGATTCTCGTGGCAATCCAACTGTTGAAGTTGAAGTAAGCCTTGATTGTGGTGTTACTGGTAGAGCAATTGTTCCTAGTGGTGCTTCTACTGGGGAAAGAGAAGCTCTTGAATTAAGAGATGGTGATAAGAAAAGATATAATGGTAAAGGTGTTTTAAAAGCAATCCAAAATGTCAACGAAGTCATCGCACCAGCACTTGTTGGAATGTATGCTGATGATCAAGTTGCAATTGACCAAGAACTTTTAAAGCTTGATGGAACTCCATTTAAATCAAAACTTGGTGCTAATGCAATGCTTGGTGTTTCTTTAGCTTGTGCTAGAGCAAGTGCTGAAGCTTATGGATTACCTTTATATAGATATTTAGGTGGAACAAACGCTAAAGTTTTACCTGTACCAATGATGAATGTTATTAATGGTGGCGCTCATGCAGATTCCACTGTTGATTTCCAAGAATTCTTTATTATTCCTGCAGGATTTAAAACTTTCCACGAAGCTCTTAGAGCCGGTGTTGAAACCTTCCACGCTTTAAAAGATGTCTTAAAAGCAAAAGGTTATGTTACTAGCGTTGGTGATGAAGGTGGTTTTGCTCCTAGTTGTAAAGGAGGTAATACTGAACCATTAGATTTAATTATGGAAGCTATCAAAAAAGCAGGTTATGTTCCTGGAAAAGATATTTTCATGGGAATGGATGTTGCTGCTAGTGAATTCTATGATCCAGAAACAAAGAAATATAATTTAAAGAAGAGTGGTCAAGGCGTTAAAACAAGCGAAGAAATGATTGCTTGGTTTGATGAAATGGTTGCTAAATATCCTATCATTACTATTGAAGATGGTTTAGGCGAAAGAGATTGGGATGGTTGGAAGAAACTTACTGATGATTTAGGTGGTAAGATTCAACTTGTCGGTGATGATTTATTCGTTACAAATCCATCAATTTTAGCTGAAGGTATTAAAAAAGGTATTTCTAACTCAATCTTAATCAAAGTTAACCAAATCGGAACTTTGACTGAAACTTTAGATGCTATTAGAATGGCTCAAATAAATGGTTATACTACAATGGTTAGCCATAGATCTGGAGAAACTGAAGATACAACTATTGCTGATCTTGCTGTTGCAGTTAATGCTTCACAAATTAAAACTGGCAGTGCTAGTAGAACTGATAGAATGGCAAAATACAATCAACTTCTTAGAATTGAAGATGAACTCGGTGATGCTGCAGTTTATGAAGGATTGAAAGCATTCAAAAAATATAGATTTGTTGATTAATTAACTTATATAATATAAGGATAAAAGGAAGCCAAAGCGCTTCCTTTTTTCTTGATTAGTATTTTTTCCCTAATTTATTTGAAAAATAGGGTAAAATAATCAAAAAATTTTTGAAATAAACTTCTTAAAAATTAGAAAAGTTACGATTTCATCGATAAAAAATTAATTTAATAAATTTTTAAATTTTCTCTTTACAAGAAATGTTGTTTGGTGTAATATAATCAAGCACGCAACGAGAGTTGAAAAAATTAGTAAAACTAATCGTGCCTAGAGATCTTTGAAAACTAAACAGATGTACAAATAGAAACGTCAATTTTTTAAGTCAGAATAATTTTGAACAGAATACAAATTTT
>JADIMY010000132.1 GCA_017694345.1 Candidatus Onthovivens merdipullorum
GTTTCCAATCTTTCATAATCACTTTTGTATTTGCTCATTTATATCACCTCGATGCTATTTTAAAATGAACAAATATTTTTGTTAGGGTGTTATTTATTTACGTTTACTAAAAACTAATTAAAAAGACAAAACTTAAAATTTGGTCACTAAAAACTAGAAAACATTCGATTTTATCGTTACTTTTTGGACTTTTCCACATTAAAATCGTAGTGAAAAAATGAAATTTGCTAGGGTTACCTCACTCGGTTGTTATTATTTTATTATTAGGTAACTTTATATTATGAATTTCTAACGAAATTTAGGTTACTTTTAAATAGCTGCGTTTTTTCTTATTTCTAACTTTCTTAATTCTTAATTTCTTACTCTCTTATATTCCCTCAATACCCTTAATGCTTAATGTTTTCTTTTTGTCTATATGCCAAAAAGGACTCTTTTAGAGCCTTTTTTTAAATAAAATGCAGCTGATATACCAGCCTTAATTGGTGTAAAACGCTTTAAACTAGAGTAACCAGAACTAGCTAACCAGAAACCGCCAATTGTTCTTAAATCGCTTATTTTTAATAATTATCTATTCACTATATTTCTTTACTTCGTAATTTTCTCCTTTCTTACTATTTATTTGTTGTATGCAATAATCTCGAGCCTTTTGAAACTCGGATTCTTCCATCTTCGAATATTTCTTATATATAAATTTCTTTTGTTCTAAATCGTAATATACGATATAGCCATTTTGATGTAATAAACCTCTAATATCATCATAATATCGCTTATTATTTGATTTAATCTTACCTAAATTAGCTCCATAAAATAAATCGATATTTACTAATCTATTATCTGATATAAATCCAAGATCTTTATATGTAATTAAAATACTTGGAACTTTAGAAGGATCCACTCCAAGAATACAGCTTATCTTATATGAATCAATTTCGCCTTTATCATTTGTTGGAAGCATTCCTTTAGTTCTTACAACTTCACAATCGCATGCAAGCTTACTAAAAAGAAAAGCTAAATAATATCCGTAATATTCGTCGCTTGAACGAATATTAAGTAAATACTTTAAATAATCTACATAAGCATTTGAGAATTTAAACCAGCCGTTAAATATCCTTTTTTCACTCATAAACTAACCTATTTTTAATAAAACCTTGCAAAAATCAACTATTTTTCAAAATTTTTATTACATAATTCATTAAGTAATAAATCATATTTTGAGTTCATATTATCAGCTAAAACATCATATTTATTACATAAATCAATTATTTTTTCACCGCTCCTTAAGTTAATAAAACAGTCGACAGCATTCGAAATTTGATCAAAATAATAAACATTAACATTATCATAATTTGTTAATATTTTAATTAATAAACCTTGAAAATTATTAACTTCATTTAATAAATTTTTAAGTTTATCAATATCTTCTTTTTCTAATTTAATTTGGCATTCTTCGTTTAGCTGATGTAATCTTTCTTTGAATTCATTCATATTATTCTATCTCCTTTTAACATAGCTTTGTAACCTTTAGCTATTAAATAGCTAACACTTTCACTTAATAATCTAGCAGCTTGTTTTTTTTGAAACTTGCTTACAACCATCTTTTAATAAAATCAACTCTTGTTTCATTTTCTACTCCTTATTGTAATTCGAGTAAAATTTGATAGAATAATAAAGGTAGATATTATTCTATCTTAGCAAGTTATAAGCCTCGAAACTGATGACTTGCTTTTTTTATTTTATGTCCTTTTTAATGAGCTCGAGAATATATTTATTTATTGATTCTTGCTGATCCAGTTTTTCGATGATTTCTTTATCATCATATCTAACAGAAATCGAATATCTTTTATAATTCATAGAATTATATTTATTCTTAGCTCTAGTTTGTGAACTACCTATTTCCTTAACCTCCTTTCGATATAATAATATACTTACACAACTATAAAAGCAAGTAAAAGTTTCAAAATATTTGAATTTATTTTTTTATAACATTATTTTCTTCGATAAATCCTTTAATTTTATCTTTTACATTATTTCTATAATGAATATATGTTTCTTCTGTTACCGCCGTTGAGCTATGTCCTAGCCACTTGGCAATTGAAGCTGAATCAAAACCATTTGCATATAGATAAATAGCACACGAATGTCTAAAATCGTGTAATCTAATTTGATGTAAATTTGCAAGCTTTGCATATTTTTCATTTTTTCGATAAATAGAAGTTAATCCAATTATTTTTCCTCTATTACCAAATAAAAATCCACTATAATTTTCGCCATATATTTTTAAGTAATCATCTTTAATAAAATTTAGCAAAGGATAAGATCTGATAGATGATTTAGTCTTTGGATTAATTATTATTGTATGACCAACTCCAGCTTTTGTAGAAGCTTCATTTAAGACATGTAATTGATTTAAATGTAAATCAATTGATTTTGATGTTAATGCTCTTAATTCTCCAATTCTTAATCCATAATAAAATAATAACTGAAACAAAAGAGTGTCTTTATCATTAGTTATAACACTTAAGTATTTTTTAAATTGTTCTTCATCATAATATTCAAAAGTTTTATTTGTATTTTCGTTTTTTTCATTTAAATTTAATATATCTAAATTTAATGGCAAATTATAAAACTTAGTTAATAATTTTAAAATAGCTCTACTATTTTTTAGTATATGTTTAAAAGATATATTTTTATCTTTTAAACCTAATATATAATTT
>JADIMY010000133.1 GCA_017694345.1 Candidatus Onthovivens merdipullorum
TTTAACGACAAAGATACTTTAGAAAAAGTAATTGCTTTACAAAATATGGCAAAAGATTTAAACGAAAAAATTGAAGATTTAAATAAAAAAACCCTCAAATCTCAAGTATTTTCTTTGAATTCTGAAATTCAAACTTATAATGGAATATCTTATTTAATTAAATCATTCAAAGATTTAAATCGCCAATCTTTAATTTACATTTATGACAATTTAAAACAAAAATATAACAGTTATATCTTTGTTTTAGCTGGATGTGAAAATAATAAATTTTCTCTAATTGTTGGAGTAAGTAAAGATTTAATTAATAAATATAGCGCTAAAGAAATCATTAAAAAAGTATTTACTATTACTGGTGGTAATGGTGGAGGAAAAAATGAACTTGCTCAAGGAAGTGTTAAAGATTTAGAGAAGTTTGATACTTTAAAAATTACTGATATTTTATAAAAATGGAAAAATATATTGCGATAGATTTAGGAACAACTTCTTTAGGTATTGCTATTTCAGATTCTTTAGGAATTGTTCATGGAAAAGAAAATTTTCTATTTGAGCATGGTAATTTTAAAAAAGCTAAAGAGCACTTATTAAACATTTTAGAAATTGAAAATATTAAAAATTTAGTAGTTGGATATCCTTTAATGATTAGCGGTAAGGAAGAGACCAGGTGTATCTCAACTAAAAGATTTATTGACGAACTATTAAAAGAAAAACCTGATTTAAATATCTTCTATCAAGATGAAAGATTTTCAACTATTGAAGCTAAAGAAAGAATGAACGATATAAATTTAAAAAAGTCTAAACAAGATAAACTTATCGATATGTTTAGTGCTATTATTATTTTGGAAAGATTTTTAGGAGAACACAAAAATGGCAACTCTAAATGATAATCAAATTGAAATTTATGATGAAAAAGGAAATAAATATTTAATGGAAATTTTATTAACTTTTGAGAGCGAAGATTATGGAGCAACTTATGCTTTTATTTATGATAAAAGTAATCCTGATGAAGTAATCTTAATGAAATATAAAGATGATGGATCAATTGAAGAAGTCACTAATGAAGAGGAATTAAATATGGGTAGTGAAGTACTTGAGGCTTATAATGAAGATCCAAAAATTCAAGAGATTAAGTAATAGAATTATCTAGATAAAAAGTATATAATTTAGCAAGTTTTTAAAGGAGAAAATTATGGCAAATGAAAAATATAAATTAACTGCTGAAGGTAAAGAAGACTTAGAAAGAGAATATCGAGAAATTCTTGATGTTAAAATGCCTGAAGTTGTTAGACAACTAGCAGAAGCTCGTGCTATGGGCGACTTAAGCGAAAATGCTGATTATGATGCAGCTAGGGATGCACAAGCAAAATTAAATCAAAGAGAAAAAGAAATCGAAGAGATTTTGAATAATTGTATTATTGTTGATAGTGGAAAGAAAAATAAAACTATTAATGTTTCTAGCACAGTTACTTATAAAGATTTAACTGATAATGAAAATTACACTGTAAGAATTGTTTCAAGCGTTGAAAGTGATCCTGTTTCTAATCCTAATGAACTTAAAGTTTCTAATGAATGTGCTTTAGGTAGTGCTTTAATTGGTCATAAAGAAGGCGAAGTTGTCACCGTTAAAGCAGTTAAACCTTACGATATTCAAATTTTAACCGTTAAATAAAGATTAATTTTTTGACACTGATAAAAAAATTTAGGACGAAAGTCCTATTTTTTTATATTTATACCCCCCACTACCTTAAAAAAATAACCACTTGTATAGTGAAGGAGGGAAATTAAATGTCAGTAACAATTAAAATTATAATTGGAGTAGTAATTGCTACAATTTTAGGGTTACTTGTTTTGCAGTTTATCGATTTTGGTAATGCTTCAAATGTTGTAACTGAAAATCCAACTGAAGTCATTCGTAACTCAATTGGAATTTCAGGATATGTCGTAAGTCCAGGGAATTACTTATTAGATGAAGGAGCGACGATGCAAGACTTGATCGATAAGGCAGGAGGAATTACAGATCGTGCAGATACTAGGGCTTTTTTACCATCTGCTTTAGTTAGTAAAAATGTTGAATACTACATTCCACCTAGATATGATCCTACAGATATTTGCTCAGATGAAGAAATCCAAAAAGTAAATATCAATTCTGTTAGTGATCCTGCTGCTTTAACATTTATTGATGGAATTGGTGATTCTATTAGTGAAGCTATTATTACTTATCGAGAAGAAAACGGGTTATATCAAACTATTGAAGATTTAATGAATGTAAGTGGTATAGGTAATGCGACTTATACTAAACTTCGCAATTATGTTATTTTGACTAATTAATTATGCTTGGCTTAGTCCTATTAATTTCTTTAATTATAGGAGTTATTTTACTAGATTTAGATTTATTAGGAATAAGCCTTACACTCACTTGTTTTTTGATATTTTTACTATTTAAAAAGATTAAGAATAAAAAGGTTTTTATTATTTCAATCGCTTTAATTGGAATAGGACTAGCAATTGGAAATATAAGATTAACTGAAAAAAATAGTGATAATTTAATCGCTTTAGTTACTAAAAAAGAAGATAATTATATAATTTTAAAGACCTTTAAAGAAAAATTTTATTGTTATACTAAAGAAGATATAAAACTTTACGATATTATCAAAATAGATGGATATTTTGATGAATTAAATTTTAAAGAATATGAAAGTAGTTTTTCTTTTACTAATTATTTAAATAAAAATCAAAATGTGTATCGAAGCTTTAAAATTACTCATTATGAAATAATTTTTGATTGTCCTATCGATTTTATATCTTATAAAGAAAAAGTATTAAATAGATTTTCTACCTATGAAGCAAAGGAATTTGTTAATTCTTTACTTTTTGGAGAGAGTGATAATGAAAGTTTATTAAAAGAAACTTCGAGTAATTTAATGATTACTAATTTATTATCTGCAAGTGGTTTATTTTTAAACTTCATTCTTTATGGACTAAGTAATATTTATTACTTATTTTCTGAAAGAAAGACGAGTAGAATTTTATCACTAATCACTTTATTACCATTTTTCTTCTTTAATATTTATCGCTTTAATTTTTTTAGAGTTTTAACACTTTTTATCGTAAATATATTAATTTACGATAAAAGAAAAGAATTAGATAAATTTAATATAACAAACTTAATTTATTTGATCTTCTTATTATTTTCACCATCTTTAATATATAGTCCAGGGTTTTATTTACCTTTATTAATGAGTTTTATTTTTAAGTTTAGTAATCTAGCTTTAAAAAGTGAAAGCAAGATTATTAAAGACATTAAAACAAAAATATTAGTCTGTTTTAGTTTTTTACCTTATTCAATAAACTCATATGGTGGATTTAATGTTTTTAGTTTGATTTTTAACTATACTTTTACTTTTATATTTAAGTTTTTATTTCTAATTGCTGTTTTATCTTTTTATGGAATTTATATCGGTATATTCGATGATATTTATATTTTCTTTTATAAAATGCTTATCTCAATAAACTTTAATAAAGTTGACATTTATTTGCCTAAATTAAAT
>JADIMY010000134.1 GCA_017694345.1 Candidatus Onthovivens merdipullorum
ATTAACTTTATTACCATTTCTAAATAACTCATAACTAGGAAGTTCTAGCCATCCATAAAATGGTACATACATTTCATATTTTGAGTAAGGTTCAAAATCTAAAAAGTTATTATGGTGTCTATTAAAAGTTATATTTGGTACTATTACAGGATTTAATACATTATTTTCTGGATAGAGTATCGCGTTAGTTCCTAATTCAACTGATGAAGTATCATCTTTTAGTAATATTTTATTTATTCTTGCTCTAGTACTATCAGTTAAGTAAGTTTCTTCGAATGGAAAAACTATTATATTAACAATATAACTTGCTAAAGTATCATCTTTTATTAAAGCATTAGAAAGGCTGGTTAATTGACTTAAAGGAGTATTTTTATTGTTTAATAATCCCATTCTTCTAAAATAAGTATTTCCTAGTTGTACACTTTCAAGTTGCTCCACAAAAGGACTTTCATAATCAGTATTTTCTATCGGTTGACTTGCTCCACTATAAATAGTGTTAATTGCTATTGTATAATTAGTAAATTTTGTCCCAGTTTCAATAAAACCATAAAGTACATCTTTTTGATATTCAAAAGGTAATAGTTCATCTTGTATATCTAAATTAAACTCATATTCATTTCTCGCAATGTAGCAATTTAGATTTAATATCTTATCTTTATAAGACATTAAGACATCGCATTTTAAAGTAATTCTAAATAGTCTTGTTCTTACGCTAGTAATTTCTTGTACGAAATAATATCTATTAAATTTAGCAATATAAACATAATTAAAGTTAGGTACTTCTTCATATTCAATGATTATTTTTGGTTCTATTAAACTGCTTTCTTCTCTTAAATATCCGTTAAGCGTTCCTACACTAACTAAATAGTTCGTTTTATCAACTCTATTAATTTCAGCCTTATTTTGATATAAATTGATTTCAAAATATTTACTTTCAAAAATAGGGTTATAGTCTTGGTCTTTATCTGCTGGATAAGGAGTAGGCTTCCATCCTATAAAGACATTTGCTGGTTTAGTTGGTGTTGTGCCTTTAAATACTGGAGTTGTGCCGTGTGTTATAGTTTCCGTTTGTATAGGGCTTCCGTTTGCATCTAAAAAGCGAATAGTGTAAGTGTTAATTTCATAAACTGCTACGTATCTTTGGTCAGCATTACTTACTGCTGTTAAAGTTGGGTTCCGCCTTGCAAAGTGTTTTCCCACCTTTGTAGGATATACCCCAGTAAACTCTGGAGTGTCCCCAATATTAACCCATTTTTCTTCTAGTAGTGTTGTGCCGTTTTCATCATAAAAACTTACTTTATAAGATGATCGTGTATAGGTCGCAGTGTATGTAGCATCGTTAAATCGCGCTTCTGCTATCGCTGGGTTCCATCCGCTAAACGTGTAGCCTTGGCGCGTTGGTGTGCTTCCAGTATACGCTGGAGTTGTACCAGTTTTAGCGGTTTTACTTTCTAGTTTTGTATCGTTATAATCATTAAAAGTGATGGTGTTTGTTCTACCTTGAGTAAAAGTTAAACTAAAATCATTTGTTAATGTTGTTATAGTTATTGGAGTTCCGTTTTCTATTTCGGTTATATGAAGTTCCCCTAATACTAACTCAGTAAAATAATATCCGTTTTTAACGTTTAAAATTACATTGCTTCTAACGTTATTAGTGTTATCAATAAAAGTTATGTTATATTCGTTTCCTGTGTGTTTACAGGCTATCTGTTCAATTCGCCAGTTATTGAGCGTAATAGGTAAAGTCAACTCTTCAGTTAAAGGAAAAGAATTATCTTCATCATAAGTAAATTTAACATTATTTAACTTTAAGTTTGGGTTAGGTATTTCTTCAAAAACTGCGTTAATTCTAGTTGGGGTATTTATTCCTATTAAATTTTTGTCCCAACCTTTAAATACGTATCCTTGTTTAGTTGGTAGTTCGCCTTGCCACTCCGCATCGCCACCACTATAATCTAATTGTTGAACTTGCGCGAGTTCGCCATCAACATAAAAAAGTACAGGAATAAAAGGTACAAAAGTTAATACCATATTCCAACTTGTTTCAACTAAAGAATTTATAGGCATTTCGCCACTTGTTTCAGCAGTATGAATAAAATAATCTCTTGTTAAAGAAAAACTATCCGTTTGGAAAGTTAATCTTACTTTAGAATTGTTTATTAAATCAGGGTCTTGTGGGTCAATTCCATTTGTTTGCGTAAAAATAAAATCTATATTTCGACTATATAATATTTGTGTACCATTAAACCATATTTGCCAATATTTTCCTGAAATATCTTCATTCTTTTTAACTTCTATTGTTGCGCCTTTCGAAGTTCCTGTGCTTATTGTAAAAGGAAAAGCAACAGGTCTAATAGGTATGGTATCAGGTTTAGCCCAACCCTGAAATGCTTCAACACTTTGTATTTTAGGATTTATAAATACTCTTTCTAAAACTATTGCCATATGTTAGTCCTGTGTTAAAGTATAATAATCAATTGTTAAAGTTAAACCACTTACTGCTGAAGTTGTAGCGTTAAAAATAGTTGTTTTGTAGCAACTATCCGTTTCATCAAAGTAAGGCGCTGAAACGATTACTCCTGCAACACTAGGTTTAATAGAAGTAATAGTAGTGTTTTTATCGGTTAGACTATTTATAGAAGTTGTAATAGAACTATTTACAGGGATACTTTCAATGCCACTGACTTGTAAGGTGCTGTAAATAGGCAAGAAATCAGTGTGAGTTTGTACAATGTAGGTGTTATCACTTTTTACTATAACTGTTAAACTTATTCCAGCACTGATATAAGCAAAAATACATATTTCATCGTTACCAGCATCATAAATATAAGGAAGAATGTTAAAAGAAGAACCATTATAAGTAAAATTAGCATAAATAGGATAATTTTCATTAACACAATTACGAAGTCTCCAATATGTGTAGTATTGTAGTTGTCCACCACTCATAGAAATATTACCAAAATATATTGTAGTCGCTAATTTTAATTCACTAAAGGATATTTCCCCCTTATTACCCACATAATACAATATAATCAAACTAGCATTTGAAACACCCTCTTCTCTTCCACTACCTTTAATTTTAAATCCATAATACGCACTTTGACCAGGGTATTTTTGTAAGTCAACATACATAGAATTACCTGATGTATCCCCATGACTATAAACATCTAATCTTAAACGAACTACACTGCCACCATCTAAATATTTAATCACTTTTTCAAAATCACTAGAGTTTGAAATTGTATATACTCCGTCAGTTCTCTCTCTTAAAGTGTAAATTTCTGTTAAATCAGGGTCATCCTCAACCGATAACATCTTTTGTGGAAATTTGTTTATTATTATATCATCTTCACTTTTTTTTAATTCTAAATATGTATTAGATTGCGTATCTACAAAACATATTGTAGAATTAGTATTTTCATAATAACTCATTAATAATGTAGTATAGATTTTTTGTCCATAAGGGTAAGTAGATAAATGTACAAAACTCGGATAATTTTCAATTAAAAATAATTTTCCAACTACTGCATTATCTTTTACCCATTCAAAATTATTAGGATTAATTAAATCGTTATAATCTATTACAAAATAATTTCCTTGCCCTTGCATTATGTGCCTCCTTAACCCAAAATAAAAAGTGTAGTTTCTTTTCTACACTTTTATTATATAGGAGAATTGATTTATTTACTAGATTAAGCAACCATAAAGACTACGAAGTTCTCATTGGTATCATTAAATAATCTCATTCTAGCCTTTGCCCAGAAGTTTGTATATTCGCCATGGTTATTTCTATGGCTTGTAGTTTTTTCATAGTATCTATTGATGCCAAGCGCTTCAGTGTCAAACATTACGCCCAAGATACCACTAACTTCGACAGCAGTTCCGCTAGATGTTTTAATATCAATTTTGGAAGTATTTTCAAAACTGAAATCATCGCCCGTACCTTGCCACATTGCAATAGTCTTTGCTTTTGGAAGTCTTGTAAATTCATTATGGAAAGTATCACTTTGTAAGTAAATATTCGCTTTAGATAAGAATTCATCAAGTAAAATGAAATTTAATCTATTAGCAGGTGTCCAGCGTAAACGTTTGCCGATATTAAAGAGTTTTGTAGGTTCTTTCATTCTACCAACATATTTATCCATTTCACTGACTGCAAAACGGATAAACTCTGGATCATAAATACAATTTGTTGCTGTTAAAGTAGTTTCTGCTCCTTGTGGAGTTTGTTTAAATAAATAAAGAAGATTAACAACTTTAGCGGTTGACTTTGTACTTGCTCCAGTGTTCATTGCTGTGTCGACAAGCGTTAATCCAGTCATATTATTGATAGTTCTTCTTTGATATTCTTTTACTCTAATTTCCATAGAAGAGCGGACAATATTTTCTATCATTCCTACAAATGAACCAAGTTGAGTAGGAGTTGTAAAAGCACTTCTTAATTGTTCATCAGTAATGGTATAAGCAATTTCAAAAGTTCCATCATCGTTATAGAATTTAACAACTAAATGTGGAAGTACGACTTTATCTTGCTCAACGACTATACCATCTTTAAGACCCCACGCTGGGTTATCTTGTGCTTCGTATGGTTCAACGGCGATTTTTTCAAGGATACTACCATATTCCCAGTTATCTTTCATTATTCCTAAATCATCAATTTCGAGTGGTCTATCGACAAAAACAACTTTACCAATTCTATCGACTAATTGCCCAGTAAAGTTATCATAACCGATTGCATCTTCAATTTCTGTACCAACTGCTACAACGTTGCTTAAATCTTCAGCAAGTATTGTTGCGTTTTCCCCAATTACGTTTTTAGTAATGCCATTAACAATTTCGGCAATTTGTACCATTTTCATATATTTTTATCTCCTTATGCTTTTGCTGTAATCGTTATACCATCATCACTAGCGATTGTAATAGTAT
>JADIMY010000135.1 GCA_017694345.1 Candidatus Onthovivens merdipullorum
GAGTAGAGCAGCATAAATTTTAATTTTTAATATATATTTTTTTATTTTTTAATATTTGTTTTTTAAATAAAAGTATACTTGACATTACAAAAAATAAAACATATAAATAAGTCATTTAAAAGGTAAAACTATGAATTTTAAATTACATTATTGTGGTAGTAAAATAGTTGAACAAGGCGACTTTACAATCAATAGGCCTGAGGGTAGTCCTCGTTTCATTTTATTTCACTTTTATAGCACAGTTAAGATTACTATTGATAAGCAAATAATAAATGCTACTCCAGGAAGTATGATTCTATATACTCCTAAAACACCACAACTTTTTGAAAGTGATACGATGAGAATAAATCACGATTATATTGATTTTGATTGTTTTGATGAATCAATTATTGAAGAACTTAAAATACCTTTAAATGAGATTTTAACACCAACTAATTCTAAAGATTTCAGCGATTTATTTAAAGATATATACGAATATTATCGAAATCCTATCCAATTAGATGCTATATTAGATTATAAAATACTAGGGTTATTTATTAAACTAAGTGAATCTATTCATCATAAAAAAAATTGGAATTGATACACATTATATAAATGATTTAAAAAATAAATTCGAAGATTTGCGCTATGATATGTATCAAAATCCAGCCAAACTAACCGTTAAAGAATTAGCTAAAAAAGCTAATTTTTCATTAAGCTATTTTAATGTTTTATATAAACATTTCTTTTTTGTGAATCCAATTAAAGATTTAGATAATGCCCGCCTTAAAAAGGTCCAAAGAGAGCTATTAGATGGAACTAAATCTAGTGAAATTATTAAAGAATTAGGTTTTGCTACTGAAGAATATTTTTATTCTTGGTTTAAAAAACATACAGGGATGACTATAAAAGAATATATTTATAAAGAAAATGAGGAAAAACCATATGATTAAACATACTCTTTCTTACCATAAAGGACATCCTAATCCTTCTTTTTTTAGAAAATATTATGAATTACTAAATGGTGAATGGGATTTTTATTTTGATAAAGATAACACAGGATTAATTAAAGGTTATCAATATAATTTTCCTATAGACCACCTAAAAATTAAAGTTCCTTATCCTTATCAAACTAAAAATAGTGGGATTAATAAACCAGACTTTCATTGCGACACTATTTGGTATCATAAAAATATTGAAGTACATGAAAAAAGTGATGTATTAAAACTAATTTTCCTTGGGGTAGATTATGAAACTTTTGTCTATGTTAATTCAAAATTAATTTATACTCATCAAGGTGGTTATGATTCTTTTAATGTCGACATTGCACCATTTATACATATTGGAACTAATAATTTAACATTGAGAGTTGTTGATAAAATGAATATCGATCAAATTAGAGGTAAACAACGCTGGAAAGATAAAAGTTTTGAATGTTTTTATACTGAAGTAAGTGGCATTTATAAAGATGTTTATCTAGAAAAAATTAACGCTAAAAATATTTTAGATTTCAAACTTAAAAACCTCAATTTTAATGAAACTTTATTAAGTTATCATTTATCAAATTATAATGATATTCAATTAAAAATTGAAATTTTATTTGAGAATTGCAAGGTTTTTGAAAAAATATTAGATAATACTAAAGTAAAAAATAATAATGTGATTATTAAACTAGACGATAAAAATGTGCATTTATGGAGTGTAGATAATCATAATTTATATGATGTAAAATTAACTTTATTAGACAATAAAAATAATGTTTTAGATGAGGTCTTAGCATATTTTGGTATAAATATTATAAGTACTAAAAATAAACATATTTATTTAAATAATAAAGATACTTATTTTAAACTTATTCTTGATCAAGGCTATTATAAAGACACTTTTTATACTGGTAGTGAAAAAGAATTTATCGATGATATTAAATTAATGAAAGAAATGGGTTTTAATGGGTGTAGGAAACATCAAAAAATAGAATCTCCTTTATTTTATTATTACGCTGATATATTAGGCTATTTATTATGGCAAGAACTCCCTTCTCCTCATGCTTATAGTTATAATGTTGATGTTTCTACTAACTTAGAACTTTTTAATCAAATAAATGATCATTATAATCACCCTTCTATTGTTACCTATGTTATATTTAATGAATCGTGGGGTGTTCAAGAGATTTATAAAGATCAACACGAACAAGAATTAAGTGTAAATTTATATAACAAAGTAAAAGAGACTGTACCTAATGGAAGATTAGTAATTTCAAACGATGGATGGGAACACACTAAAAGTGACATTATCTCACTTCATAATTATGGTGAAACTTATGATTCAATCTATACTTTTTATAAACAAGAACTTCAAAAAATGTTTAATAAAAATGAAAGTAAGGCTAACTTAGAAAGATATGTTTTTGCTAAAAATTATACATATAATGGTGAACCTATAATGCTTACTGAATTTGGTGGGATTGCCTATAGTAAAGATAAAGATAAAGGCTGGGGATATGGTAATAGTGTTAAAGGCGAAAAAGAATATATTGAAAAACTGACTAACTTATTAAAAGCCTTAAAAGATATTAAAGAATTTAGGGGTTATTGTTTAACTCAATTAAGTGATGTTGAAATTGAAGTAAATGGTTTAGTTAATTTTAATCGTGATTTAAAAGTAAATATTGAAGATATCAAAAAATTAAATGACATGTTTGAATAAATTACTTTTTAGGTTTTTCAAAAGCAAAACAACCTTTTGCTTTTGAATCTTTCTTTTAAAGTTTATCTAAACAATTAATTATTAAATTTTTTGGAGTTGAAATTAAAAATATTACGAACGAATCGCTATTTCAACTTTGGATATATTGCGAAAAAGTAGCATTTTTTATCTATTTTTTCAATAAATTGATAATATTTTAGCAATTTAAAATTTTAAATCTTTCTTATTAATGTTATTTTTTAAGTTTCTATTCTTTACTATAAACCAGGTTTTTCATGAAAAACAATCAGAAATTAATCCTATCTTTCAACCCAATTAATTTGAAAGATATAGATTCTCATTAGTTAAAAAGTGTTATATCAAATATTTCAAAAAGTGAATTAGAAAATTAAAATAATTGTTAGAATGTAATAGCTAAACTTAATATAAAAAGTCCAACATCCTTTAAGACATTAGACATAGCTTACAGTTTGTGAATGTAGTGACCTATTCTAATACGAAATGCACACCCTCACGACCTTTCTTTACAAAGTTCGTGATACCATTAAAAGGTGTAAACAATTTAATCAAAATACTCATGGAAACGTAAGCCGACAATAAAGCGGAATTTGTTGAATTCTTTTTTTAGCAACAATTCATTTTACTTCTTTTTCTTGAATTCTTTCTGACCTCTGGTGCTACCGCCGTC
>JADIMY010000136.1 GCA_017694345.1 Candidatus Onthovivens merdipullorum
ATATAATACTAACTATGTCATTAATAAGTTTTAGTAATGTTTCTAAATTATATGGTAGTGAAGTGATTCTAGATCACATTTCTTTTGCAATAAATGAAAAAGAAAAAGTTGCTTTAATTGGAAATAATGGAGCAGGTAAAACTACTATTTTTAAACTAATCTTAAAAGAAATTACTCCTACTTTACTTCCTAAAGAAGATAAACCTGGCGAAATATCAATTTTATCTAATTTAAAAATTGGTTATCTCAACCAAAATGCTATCAGTGACATTAATAACTTAGTTAAAGATGAATTACTTTTACCATTTAAACATACATTAGAACTTGAAAATAAAATTAAAAATATCGAATCTAATAAACTAATAAATTACGATGACATTAATAAATATAATGAATTACTTGAAGAGTATGAAAAAAATAGAGGTTACACCTATCAAAATGAAATTAAAGAAATGGTAACTAAATTTGGTTTCCCTTTAGAAATTTTAACTAGACCTATTTCTTCACTTAGTGGTGGAGAAAGAATGAAAATTGCTTTTATTAAAATACTTTTATTTAACTATGACTTATTATTACTTGATGAACCTACTAATCACTTAGATATCTCTACCATTGAATGGCTTGAAAACTTCTTAAAATCTTATAAGGAAACAATCTTTTTTATATCTCATGATATCTATTTTATAGAAAATTTAGCTACTAAAATAATTGAGCTAGAAAATCACAAAATTACAACATATAACACTAGCTATAATAACTACCTAAAATTAAAAAAAGAACACTATGAATATTTATTAAAAGAATCTAAAAAAGAAGAAAAAGAAATAGCTAGACTTAAGCGCTTTATTGAGTTTTATATGCCTAAACCACGCTTTGTAGGTAGAGCTAAAGATCGAATAAAAAAACTAGAGAAAATTGAAAAAAACCGTGTAGAAGTCCCTTTAAATAATAAAAAAGATATTAAATTTAAATTAGAAGGAAGTAATTTAGCTAGTAAAGGATTACTTGAATTTAAAGATGTAATAGTAGGTTATGACTTTCCTTTAATTAAACCATTTTCTTTTACTTTATATGGTAAAGATCATTTAGCAATAATAGGGGATAATGGAATAGGAAAAACAACTTTAATTAAATCAATTAATAAAGAAATACCTTTACTTAGTGGATCTATAAAAGAGCTTAGAAAAATTAAATATGGATATATTAAACAAAATGATTATTCTTTTGGTGATACTTCTTTAAACGCTTTAGAGTATTTAAAAAGGGAATATCCTATAAAACTAGAAAAAGAACTTAGAAATATTTTAGGCAAATTTTACTTTCAAGGTGATGAAGTTTTTAAAAACATCCAGATGATGAGTAATGGTGAAAAAATGCGTTTAATATTAGCTAAATTATCTTTAAGTGATTACGATATTTTATTACTTGATGAACCTACTAACCACTTAGATTTAGCTACTAAAAATTCTTTAATTGATGCCTTAAAAAATTATGAAGGAGCGATAATTTTTATCTCTCACGATCGTTATTTTATTAATCAACTTGCTACTTCAATTTTATATTTATCAAAAACTAACTCAATTTATCTAGAAGGTAATTACGATGATCTTAAAGAAACATTAAATAAAACTCCTGCTGCTTTAATTAATGAAAAGGAATTAATTAAAAAATTGGAAAAGCCTAAAGAAAATAAACCTATTTTATCTAATAATAAAGTTTTAGAAATTAAAAAAGAAATTAGTGATATAGAAAATAAAATAAATGAGATTGATGAAGCTTTAGGAAGTAATTTTACTAGTTACACAGAATACGATTCTTTAAATGAAGAAAAAGAAAACTTAGAAACTAGATATTTAGAGCTATTAGAAATTTTAGATAAAGCTGGGGTTAAATAAATTATTCTTTTCTAACTTTGATAATATCACCTTTTTTTAATTTACCAATTAATAAAGAAGAATTATCGTCGTGAAATTTTAAATTTTCTAATATCTTTTCTTCATTAAAATTAGCATAACAATATTTGCAGCGATGTGGACAAGAGTTGTATACACCAATATCAGCCATTTTTACACAGTTACAACTTAATCCTTTTCTAATATTTTGTTTAGGTAGCTTTTTATTAACTATACTCGAGATAAAATCTCGGTCTACACACCCTTTATTGACAAAATTATATTTAGAATAATCTAGATCTTCACCACAGCTTCTAATATCCATATCATATTTAGAAGCAATTTCACTAAACTTAGTACAAATAATATCGATATCATCTTTACTTATTTTATGTAGTTTTAAATCATCTAAATGATTTAAAACATTTTTATATAAATCAATAAAAGATATAACGAAATGTTTTATTTTACCTTTAAGTAAAATACACAATCTATCAAAAGCCATTAAATGATAAGAAATAGTATATTTATCATTAATTAATATTGGATCATATCTCACTAAAACTAGTTCACTACCAAGGATCTCACTTAGTTTAAGAGTGGTTTTAATAACTTCACTTTTATTAATAACATTAGGTTCAATATCTTCTTTATATGGAGTAATTGTTACATGAACCATTACTTTTTTATTAATCTTATTAATGTAATCTAAAAGTTTAGTAGGATTTTTAGTACAAAATACAATTAAATCAACATCCTCAAAATAGATTCTACTAACATAAGTTTCAAAAAATGGGTTTCTAACATCAACATACCGTTATACCAAACTTATAAATAATTATAAATTAATATAAAAATTATGTTGGTTTCTTGTTTCTACC
>JADIMY010000137.1 GCA_017694345.1 Candidatus Onthovivens merdipullorum
CTCTATCTACTTATCACAAGCAAATAGAGCCAAAATCATTGAAATATAAATAGAAATAATTGAAAATTACTTTTTATATAAGATAAAGTCTTTAGACGGATATTTACATTGTTTGAAACATACAGCTTTCATATATTTTGTTTTAAACTTTTCACAAATAAATTTTATATCGTCAAATTTACCGCTTACTCGAATACTTGAAAATGTTCCGCTTCTATAACAAGGCTCTGAATGAATAAATATAACGGTTTGAACTAACCTAATTATTTGCTTAATATAAAACACTTCTTTAGCTTCAAAAGGCGTGTATTTCATTACATTATTATCATTTCGTTTCATAGGTAGGCATGTTTAATATTAATTATTATTGTTTGCAAGCTTATCAAAAACATATCCAATAACAGCAAGGATAAATAAAAAAGCAATTAATATAATTGTGCCGCTTACATACGCATTAAGTTTAACGGAAGCATATCCAGCGATTGCAAGCAAACTAAGGAATATAACGAAACCAATTACAATAACATATTGTTGCTTCTTATTCATTCTCTTAAAATCTTCGATAGTCAAATAAATCAAATCTTTCATAATCTAAAAATGTTTAAAGTTGTTGTTAATATTATTTTTCAAAATTGTATTCGTTTTCGTTTGTTAACTCATAATCTGTTATAATACAACTATTATTATTAATCGAATACATAAGTTGTCTTAATGTTAAATTTCCTATTGGATGCCAAAATTCACAACTATTTATTGTATTAATTTTTTTTACATATACAAGATATAAATCATTTTCCAATTTATCAATCTTTTCAATAGGAAAATACCCATTTGATTGCCAACGTTTTTTATAAATGGTATCTAAATTTTCTATATCTTTAGATATTATTTTATCTTCGCTTGAGTCAAACTTCATTATATTCAATTTTATTTGTTATAACTAACTATTATCTGTTTTCTTTCAACACTACAAAGATAAACATTTTATTTGATATGACAATAGATATAATGTTAATTTTTGTAAATGAAATCATTTATTATGTTAACGAATTTATATTGCTATCTTATTCAAATAATAATTAGCATAAAATCAATATAAAACAAATAATACACGCTATATTTAATATTTTTTCATACTAATTAATATATGATTTTGTAAAATATTTTTACCATTAAAAATGAAAATTCCCCTTGGAAAATTAGTTTATGTGTAAAAAATTTTTACTATTTAATATTAAAAAAATTAGCCACTTATTTTTAAGTTAATGATAAGTGACTAATTTAAATAATAACCTTTTTAAAGTTGATATAAATTTTTGTCAAACGCTTTAAATAAATAATTTTCAAAATCATTCGGATTTTCAGAGTAGTCTATTAAAAAACTAATCAAATTATCGTAATTGGCACAAAATTCAGCATCAGTTAATAATTTGTTAAATAACAATGTATTATCAAACTGATTTAAATTTTCTTGCGTGTACATTTCTTTATCAAATAAACCGATTATATAATTTGTAGCGAAGTCGCTTCTATTAAATTCAGAAGAAATAATAAAGAAATAATCACCTTCAAATGAATAAAGTTCAATATTACCGCCGCTAAATTCAGTTTTTTTGCAATAATCAATGTATCTGCCAAATGCGTCCTTTATTACTTGATACATTTTGGTGTGATTATAAACCTTAATTCCATTATCCACAAGAAATTTGCAAAGTTCAATAGAATGAATGTAAATAATTTCGTTCATAGTTCAAATATGTTTTAATTGTTTGTTGTTGTTATTTCTATAATGTAAAGATAATAAAATAAAGAAAATCAAGGCTTATTATTACAGTTAATAAGCCTTAAAATAATTGTTAATAAATTATATATCATAATTCCTATTCAAGATAATTTGATGCTGCATCATATAAGGAACTTTCTTTTTATATTCGTTAATAAATTTAACAAGTTTCTCATTTTCAGAAAGGTAATAGTCATAATTATTAATACAATCTTTACAAATAGCTATATTATTAAAAAGCCAAGGTACTAAAATTTTATCTATATATTCAATAGTTTTCTCTGAATCAATTCTATTATTTAATTTATTCACATACAAATTTAATGAATTTAGATAGGTATCGACATAACCGATAAAAATTTTACTTCCGTCTTCATTTGTCATATAAACGTCACGTAATGTAGAATAATTTGAAAATGTTAATGTTGTATAATCTGAATCATAACAAGGGGATAAATAAAATTTAGTGCCTTGCTTGATTTCTTCACTTATTTTTTCATTTAATGCCGTAACAATACGCTTATTTAATACCTTATTATCAAAAGATTTAATAATGTCCTTAATATAAGGCATACACTTAACAAAACATTCGTAAACTTTAATTTGTTGTTCACACTTTCTAATGTTTTCAGCTTTCATAATTCTGTTATTTTTAAGTTATTATTATATTCATTTCCCTTTTTCTGTATTACAAAGATATGAAGAATAATTATTATATAAGAAATTATATAGTTAAGGTATGTTAATAAATAATGTAATTAACAATTTACAACATAATACCTAATTAAGGTTAATAAAGAATTAAATTATACTTGATTACTTGTTTTTTATTGATTTTATGCTAATTAAATATGCTGATATGATTAAGAATAAAAAAATAAGGCTGATATAAATCATTATACCATTATATTTTAAAATAGAAAATTATTAGCATTAATAAATGTGAATTATATACTTATTTAAGTACCTTATATATTAAAAAATTCCGTTCTACTTATCACAAGCAAAACGGAATGCCGAACTAAAAAAATTTCTATTCTATGGAAAAAAACTAAAAAAATATCTTAAATTATTTCTTTTTCTTCTATGTCAAGAGAAATATAATAATCCCCGTTTTCATAGCTGTTATAATAACTTGTTGGGGTCATAGCTAAAGCACATTGGTCATCTTCTAGTTTGTAAGGCTCAACAACATTTTTTTGATACCATTCTTTTTTTTCCTCTAATAACTTTTTAGACTTATCTAACGTTGAGCAAGGAAATACTTCAAATGTTATTTCACCGTCATTGTTTGTTTCTTGCGTCAAAATAAAAATTTTTTCTTTCATAATTCATTGTTGTTTTAATTATAGTACAAATATAGCCATTTTATTTTATATATAAGGTAAGAATAAACTTAATTATATTTAATAATATCCTTACCTTATATTAATTTATATTTAATATTCCTCTATATCCTCATAAGTGCATCCTGCAATAGGACCTAAGCGTTTATCAAGCAAATTGTCATATCGTATGTTTATTTTAACTTTTAAAGAATCAATTTTTTCTTTATACTCGATAAAATGTCCTTTAGCTATGAAAAGAGTGCAAATACCTAACAATGCAAGCCATTTGCGGCAATATTCTTCTGTTACTTTCTTTTTATAAGAGAAGTCAAAGAATGTACGGCTAACATTATTATAAATGTTAGGTATATCACTAGGTTTATAATTTCTTTTTTCTTCTTTATTTGCTGATTGATTGAGTGTTGTGTACATAGTTCTGTTTTTTTTAGTTGGTTATTAAATTATTTTTGTTTATACAAAGGTAGGAAATTTATCCCACCTTTGCAAGTTAATAATACTTAAATAAGTACGCTTCTTAATAAAGAAAATGATTTAGCCCCTTGTTTAATCTCCTTAACATTCTCTAACTTTAAGGTAATTTTTCTTACATAGCCTTTCTCACCCACACCATACGCTTTTTGCTTGTCACACGGCTCATTAACTTTTCTTGATGCGTAATCTTCTGAGTAGATTTTATCGAATAACGGCATTTCTTTTGAAATGTACATATCCCCGTCAAGTAAATAATAAGTTGTGATTTTTGAATGTTTGTCAAGGTATAAATGGAAATAGCGTTGACCTTTGTCGTTTTCTGTAACAATGTTTTCAAGACCATCTACCCACAGACCTTTTCCTGTATTTGTTTCTACTTGGTATTTTTCAGTTTGAGAAATACCGTTTTTGTTAGCAAGCGTTTTCATAAGTTTAGAATAATCTAAACCAAACTTTACACTTCCATAAATAGTAACTTTTTGAACTCTACCGAAATAAGTTGCACTTTTATTCATTTTAGGAATAGTAAAAGTTACAACATTTGTAAACGCACCTTTGTTGGCAACCTTCAAAAAATCTTCAATTCTGTTAAAATTAGTTGTTGACATAATTCTTAACTTTTAAGTATTAAACATCTTGTTTCTTAATCACACTACAAATATAAGAACTTTATTTCATATAACAATGGACTAACCTAAAAATATTTCTGTATTTAATGTTTATTAATAATTAAACCGATTTCCACCTTATTATATATTATATTATATAATTTCAATATATAATAAACTAATATCAGATATAATAGAATAGAAATAAAAATAAGCCTATTTTTAGCCTATTTCCAGCACTTATAACAAATAAGATACATAAAGCATCAACTACTATAAAATAAACGCTTAAAACGCCTTATTTTAAGATTAGCATATTTTAATAAATAATTAAGGAAAATAAATACAGATATATTTGTTTTATATTGATTTTATGCTAATTGAAAATGATTTATAGTAATTCGGCAATATTAAAAAGTTGTTTACAAGGTTCTCTAATTAGTATAAAATATAAGATATACAAATAACAAGATAATAAAATCTATTCAATTAACATTAATTACATTAGTCGTTAATTGATATTAAGTAGTAAAAGAAAGTAGATAATATGTATTGCAAATTAAAATAATATGCTTACTTTTGCAGCATAATAATTAAACAACAACTTAAAATTAATGAATTATGAAAAAGAATAGTATTATCGCGATTTTATCTGTATGTACATTTGTTGAAATTTCTTGCATACAAAACGGAATGTTTGCTTTATGTATATCTGTATTAATAGCAAGTATGTTCGCAATAATTAAACTTGCTATAATTGAAGAAAAGAAAGAAAAAGACAAAGAACAAACCTTAACTAGAAAAACGCTTGAAACACTTAATAAAATGAAGTAACCAAAGAAATAGTATATAACTTGTAATAAAAGGGGATAGTTACGAAATATAACTTTACCCCTTTTATTTTTTATAAATAATAGAGCCTAATTAGCATAATACTTTAATAAAACAAATAAACTAACAATAAATTAATATATTTTACATATTGATTATTTAATGGTTAAATGATATAAAAAGTATAATAAATAACTATATGTTTGCTTGTATATTAAATAAAATGATTATCTTTGCAATGTGATTAACGAACAACTTTATAACAACAACTTAAATATCAAAGATTATGGAATTTAGCAAATATCAAAAAGAAGTTTTTAACTTTGTAAATAACGGAAATGGAAATGCAGTTGTTTCGGCTGTCGCTGGTAGTGGAAAAACTACTACCATTGTAAACGCTGCAAAGTTAGTGCCCTCTAATAAAAAAGTATTATTTCTAGCTTTTAATAAAAACATAGTAGAAGAACTTTCACAAAGATTACAAGATTGCTATAATGTAAAGTGCAGCACAAGCCACGCACACGGGTTACAAGCTATTAAAAAAGTATATAAATATGTACGTATATTTAATGGAAATAGATTCTTTAAAGATGTCACACAATGTTCAGTTACTGAAAGTGAAATATTATCAGTAGATAGCCCACAAACTTTAGTATATGCTTTTAATAAAAATTCACTTAAATTACTAGACCTTTGCCGTATAAATTTAGTGAAAAACGGGGATATTGAAAGTATTGAAAAATTAGTTGATATGTATAATATTGAAATAGTAGCGGACGAAGTAAACTTTGTAAACAAACTTTTATCAAAAGCGTATATTTTTGACACGAAAACAAAAACAATAGATTTTACAGATATGTTAACACTTCCCTTAACAGAATCTTTTGTAAAGTTTATTCCTAAATACGATTTTATCTTTGTCGACGAGTGTCAAGATTTATCAAAAGCGCAAAGAGAACTTATGTTACATTCTCTTAAACCAAACGGACGTTTCATTGCTGTGGGGGATAGAAAACAAGCTATAAACGGTTTTGCGGGTGCATCAACTGATAGTTTTGATTTGCTTGCAAACTTAGATAATACAAAAGAACTTCCATTAAGCGTAAATTATCGGTGTGGACGTTCTATTATTGAAATGGTAAAAGATATTGTACCCGAAATAAAATCTTTTGAAAATGCAATAGAGGGAAATGTAAATTATGTTAAAGATTTTAACGGTATTGTTGCTGGGGATATGGTACTTTGTCGTGTAACAGCACCGCTTGTTTCACTTTGTTTAGCTTTTTGGAAACATGGAATCAAGGCTTATGTTCGGGGAAATGATATTGCAGAAGGACTTATTAATTTAGTATTGAAGCAAAAAGTTAAAACCGTTTCTGATTTGTTTAGACGCTTTGAGAAAGAAAAAGATAACTTGGAAAAACAACTTGCTGCAAAGAACGTAAAAGCACCTAAAAACGCTTCAAAGTACGTGTTATTGTGTGATAAAATCGAATGTATTGAAACTATTGCAGAAACAAATAAAACAAACAGCATAAACGAACTCTTAGACAAAATGAAAAAATTGTTTTCTGATGTTAATGATAATGAAAAAGTATGCTTGTCAACAATACATAAAGCAAAAGGTCTTGAAAGTGATACGGCTTGGATAATTTTACCTGAAAAATTGCCGCTTACTTTTGACGGGCAAAAAGATTGGGAATATCAACAAGAACTAAATTTAAAATATGTAGCCTACACTAGAGCAAAGAAAACTTTAAATATTGTAAATCTTTCTCAAAAAGAGATACTTAAAGCATTTAATAAATAATTAAAC
>JADIMY010000002.1 GCA_017694345.1 Candidatus Onthovivens merdipullorum
CCATTAACATTTTTTAACTGAAATAATTTGGAAGTTATTGAAAAAATTCCGATATTTGTGGTGATGAAAGAAGTGAGTTATCATTATTATAATATAAATGTTAATTATGTTACTTCACTTTGTTATATGGAAAAATAATATTACTTTTGTACCAAACTTAAAAACATAAAGATATGACTGAAACATTTAGCGCAAAAAAGTTTAAAGAATTTATTTCTAACGAAAGAAAAATATTTCTTGAAAATTGTATGAAAGCTCAAAACACTACGGAAAACACAAAAGATGATTTATATTTAGCTGATAGTTATTTTCCGTCTGTAAATAGCCTTAAAAATTATGGTTATTATCATTATAACCACCACACAAAACTTTATCAATGGTCAAAAACAAAATAATGAAGTGAAAAAAAAAATAGAGTAGGTTATTCGCTTACTCTATTTTTTTTTATGCTTATTTTCGCTTCTGATAGACTTTTATTTATTCTGTAATAATTTATATTAGAATGAAATAAAAGTCGCTTAAAACGGCTTAAAATAAGTCTAATAAAATTATTTATTGTGTTAATGAATTTTAACTAAATAAATTTGGTCAGTTTGGAAAAAGTCACGATATTTGTGGCAGATAAAAAAGGCAGAGTTTATGGTGAAAGATGACAAATGTTAAAAGTGTTAATTCACTTGCGCCACATTAAAAAAACCATTATCTTTGCATCAGAAAAATAAAAGATATGTTTAACTAAATACTTAAAGATATGGCACGCAAATCATTAAAGACATTAAACAAAATGTATGAAACTGAAAACTTTTTCAATGTGATTATTGAAAGTTATATCAATGGGCATCTTGCTCAATGTAAAGAGCAATATAACATGATGAAACCACAAGACCAAAAAGATTTTCTAATAGAGCTTGTTGGCGAAAATCCACAGATACAAGCAATGGATATTATGAGGGTTATCTTATAAATATGGCAAAGAATGACTTTATCAAACAGCTTGGGGAAATAAAGAAAAATTTCCTCAAGCACGCAAAAGAAAATTCAGCTAAAGTTAGTTTGAAAACATTTGAAATAAATATTTGTTCTCGTTATCTAACAATGCGAATTGAGTGTGAAGATTCTTACGGAGATTGTGTTGTATTTGAGCAAGAAATTGAAATGGATAATTTTAGTGATGAAATATATCAGAAACCACTAAGACCATTAGACATTGAAGAATATAATTAAAGAGTATTAAAGAGTAGGCAAAAACCTACTCTTTTTTTTTACCTATACATATAGGTACTTGATTAAGTACTTCTTTCACTGACACAAATATCGGAATAATTCCAGTATCTACCAAATGTTTTAACGCTTTTAACATAAAAAATATTATTTGTTAAAAATGTTAATTCATTTGCGTGTTTAAAATAAATCCATTATCTTTGCATCAGAAAAATAAATCAAATATATAACTTAAAAACTTAAAGATATGAAAGAAGCTATTGTTAATTTGACTAAAGAAAGTGAGAAAAGTTTTATTGCTCTTATTAATCAAGATGAACATTTTAATTTAGTTTTGTCTGCATATAACACTTATTGTAATGAAGAAAAAGGTGGTGCTGACTATATCTTTGATTTAGAGAATAAAAATGATTTGATTTGCCTTATTAAAGGCGGTATGAAAACTGAGGATATTGTTTCTTTAGTTGGTGATAGAAAAAGCCGTTACATTGTCATAAATGAGCGATACCAATACGTACCAATGAGCATTGACGGGATAAAATCAATTATAAAAATGTATGCTTATGAAATAATGGAAAGTGTTATTTACTTCCCTTATATTGAAGAGTATAAAGACGTGTATCAAAAAATCATTTCAAACACATACGAATAATTTAAACTAATTAAATTTAGTAAGCCGAGCATAAAAATGTTCGGCTTTTTTTATTTTTTAACTAAATTAATTTGGTTAGTTTGGAAAAAGTTACTATATTTGTGGTGATGAAAAACGGCTCTTTAATTATCAATGACAAGTGTTAAAAGTGTTAATTTAGTTGCAAGATTGAAATAAATCTATTATCTTTGTATCAGAAAAATAAAAGACGGTATATAACTTAAAAACAAAGGATATGGCTTCAATAAATAGATTTGCAAGATATAAAATTAATAAAAACGCAAAATGTGGCGAAATGATTATTTGTCCTATATGTGGAACAGAGTTCAAGAAAAAACAATATTCACAAGCATTTTGCTGCTCAACTTGCAAAGATAAATATCATAATGACATGGGGGACAGACATTATGATGGCTATTATGATTTATATAACATAAGACACCCTCACAGATTAGAATATATTGATAGATTAATGGAGCAAATTGACGATAGCGAATGTTGGTGCGAGAACCCACAATTAGGGATATAAAAAATCCATAATTTGTTTGGATAATTGAAAATAATTTCTTATCTTTGCAATGTAAAACTTAAAAACAATAATAGATATGGCAATAAATCAAGCATTATTAGACGAACAGAGATTGACTGAAACAAAGGAATATAAACAAGCTATGGAGCTTGAACAAATGCTTAATGACATGAGCTTTAATAGCGAAAATTTTGCGAAATCAATTAAGCATTTTCACCCTACACTACAACAAAAATTATTCCGTTTGATACGTGATATTATTAATGTACAAGCGGACGAAAACAGAATATTTGATGACCGAAATATGGCATCACATAAGTTAGCTAAAGAACTGAAAAAAGTAAGTGATAACTTTTCACTTCCATATATTTAAAATCTTTATTCTTTTTATCATGTGAAATCCACTACGAGATGTAGTGGATTTTTTTATATGTACTTCTTTCAACACCACAAATATCGGAATAATTCCAGTTTCTACCAAGCAAATTAACATTTTTAACACAAAAATTATTATATGTTAAAAAGCTTAAATCTCTTGCAGGTTTGAAATAAATTCATTATCTTTGCATCAGAAAATTGAAATGATATGGTGAATAAAGAAATTGAAAAGAAAATAATTAGTGACATTGTTAAAAGAACAAAGAACACTAATACAAGAATATCATTACTTCAAAGTAAGGGATATAATGTAAAGCGATGTTATGTTAAAACTTATAATAAGCTGCTTGGGGAAACAACCATGAAAAGAAAAGGAGTTTTAAGGATAATAATCGGCAGACCTCAAAATCATTGGTATCGTGAAGTATATGCTATTGATTTACCCTTGTAAAAGCCATTTTAAGCCGTTTTAAGGCACTTTCTTTCTTAAACCATATAACTTACCATGCGACTAATTAACTCACGTATAACTCAAAATATACGTGAGTTTTTTTTATAAAAAGTGTTAAATAATTTGGTTGGTTTGGAAAAAGTCACTATATTTGTGGTGTTGAAAAACGACTTTTTTGATTAATGATGATAAAATGTTAAAAATGTTAATTTACTTGCAGGTTTGAAATAAATCTATTATCTTTGCATCAGAAAAATAAAAGATAACTTAAATACTTAAAGATATGCCGATTGTATTTGTAATTGCTATTATTATATTTGCTGAACTAAAGAAATTAAATAATGATTTAGGTTTTGCATTTTTAATATTGTGTTTAATTTGTACAATAATTTATGCTTATAAAACCTTTAAAAAATTTGGATAATTCAGATAAATGTATTATCTTTGCAATGTGAAACTTAAAAACATAAAGATATGAAAGAAATTTGTACACCGAAAAGCCGTAAAGATGCTGAAGAAATGGCAGCCACAATTATGTTATACATAAAAGGTAATTTTGCAAAACATATTAGTGGGCAATTAGTATGGACAGAAAAAATGCGTCAATATTTTACTTGGGGAGCGCACGCACATACGTTAATTGGCTCTAAATGTGGGTGTTATGGTTTGCAGTTTAAGGTTAATGGATTGATATTCAAAGGAAGAGTAAGAATATATTATAACCCATGTACAGATTATTTTGATGTGGAGTTAGTAAAAGCGAGAAAAGAAGAACTTGTAAAAAGTTTTGAAGATATTGATTTCCTACAATTGCATAATGTGTGCCATAGAAATATAGAAAGAACTGATGATGTAGAAGTTTGATTTGTTAAACATTTGATTTTGAGTGATATATGGCGTTGCTTGTGAAAGTAGCACCATATTTTTTTATTCCTATATATAAGGTACTTGATTAAGCACTTCTTTCACTGACACAAATATACGACAATTTCCAGTTTCCACCAAATAAATTAACACTTTTAACATTATAATTTATGTATGTTAAATAATAAATTTTACTTGCATATATCAAATAAATGTATTACCTTTGCAGTACAATAATAAAAACAAAAGATATGACAAAGAGAGAAAGTATAATAGACCAAATAGATGTTTATTTGAACATGAATAGTGTTAATGGCTGCTTATCTAAAGCGCAGCAACAACATCTATATGAACTGACATACAATTATATTAATGTTGGCTCATTATGGGAAGAAGAAGCTAAAAAGGTATTAATTCAAAATGGTTATATGAAAT
Organism: Candidatus Onthovivens merdipullorum; assembly: GCA_017694345.1. GTDB lineage: Bacteria > Bacillota_I > Bacilli_A > RFN20 > CAG-826 > Onthovivens > Onthovivens merdipullorum. The sequence continues at coordinate 4,531 of JADIMY010000002.1, forward strand.
AATATGTTATCTATGTATTTAATTGGAGCATTTATCGCATTTTTACTATATTTGATTTACTTTTTTGATATTAGCAAAAAGTTAAATCTTTGTGATGTGTTTATTGCATTATTTTTCAGTCTATTTTCATGGCTGCTTGTTGCTTTGATAGTATTGCATTATGGCAATAAAATATATCAAAAAATAAAAGAAAAAAAATCATGAAATAATTTGCATAGTTCAAGATTAATTCTTATCTTTGCGTTGTAATAAAAAAAAATATTAATTATGGCACGAGTTCACTTCACTTCTTATCCAAATGCTTGTATAGTATCTCCATGCTCAAATAGTAATATGATAACTAAAGAATATTATGATTTTTTAGTGGGAGAAATAAATAGAGGCGTTATCAAAAAAACTGTATGTGAAGTATATTATCCAGAATTTAATTATACATCTTATCATCTTTTAACAGATTAAATTCATTAAAAAGTTTGCATAATTCAAAATTAATTCTTACCTTTGCAATGTGAAACTTAAAAACATAAGATGATGAAAGAAATTGATTTAATATTGGAAAAGCTAACCAAAGATGAAAAACAATTGTTGAAAGATACAATTAATCATGGTTTTTGGGGCGATGCTGATGAAGAGTTCTTAAATGACAAAGGTGAAGTAGAAACCGATGGTTGTTACGGATATTGCACAAATGATGCTGTCAAGGGAAAACATTTTAGTGGAAGAAAAATTTCGGGTTTGTTTTCCTCAATGTATAAAAAACTTTGTCCTAATGGAGTAGGCGAAATTATTTCCAATTGTAATGATTGGTGGGGTGATAATAGCGGAGATATGCTATTTATCCGAATAGATTACGTTAAAGCATTTGAAGATTGGGTTAAAGAAAAAAAATAAAAAAAAGTTCTGAAAAACTTGCATAGTTCAAAAATAATTCTTATCTTTGCAATGTCAAATTAAAACAGAGAAACATGGAAACAAATAAACCACCGCCTCATGTGGGTTATTAATTAAAGTCGATAGTGCCCGTTTATTATAGATTATACTGAAAACTTTATATTATGAGTGCAAGAGCATCCCCCAAATAAGAATTAATTTAATTACCTTATTTATATAGATTAATAAAAATAACTAACAATACGTTACAAGTTTTCCAATATTGGTTTTTAAAGTGCGTAGCAACTTGCATTGATATGGCTTGCATTAGAGGACAGACCAAATAAAGTTTATTATTAGTTTATTAAAGCCCGTAGTATATATAATTTAGATATATTAGAAAATGAGTATGAGTGTAAGAGCATCCCCCAAATAAGATATTATAATATTAATTGATAATTGCCGAAAATAAATTTTATGCAAAAAACAAGCGTCAACTCATGTGTTTTTTACAGTTTTTTTCATTGGCGCATTGGAGTAGTCAGCGTAGTGGGTGCGATTCCCACTACTCCTCAAATTTCCTATCTTTTGTTTTTATAGTTTACCGCTGAACGTACTTAATAGTATGTTTGGCGGTTTTGCATTTTTTAACTAAAATAATTTGGTCAGTTTGAAAAAAGTCACTATATTTGTGGTGTTGAAAAACGGCTCTTTAGTCAGACTACACACAATTGTTAAAAGTGTTAATTTACTTGCAGTATTGAATAAAATCCATTATCTTTGTATCAGAAAAATAAAAATAGAAAGATATGGAAATATTAATTGGTACACCGATAGTTTTAATTTACGAGCATGGAACTTGCAGAAGTAATGAGCAACTTTATTATTTAGGTAGACACGTATATGGTTGGCTAACTGAAAATGGATTTGAAGCTGCGGGATTGATTGATGATGCAAAATATATTGTTCCTTACCAACATTGGAATAATAACTATATGAAACTTGATAACCATAATAAAATAGATAGAAATCGTTTTAAAAATGGTTATACTTATGATAATTTTTTAGTGAGTGATGTTGTTGATGTTGATGATGGGCATTTAAATGAATATGCTTGGTGGCACGAAAAAACAAAACCCACAATAGAACGAATAATTAATTTTTATGCAAATAAAAGTTAAAAAATTTGCACATATCCCGAAAATGTATTATCTTTGTAACGTAAAACTTAAAAACATATAGATATGACTGAAAATTACATTAGCTTAAAACAAATTATTGGTAAAGAGTATAACGAACTTAAAGTATCGGTATCTTATCAGAAACCACAGATAAACTATTTCAATGGTGATAGTGAAAAAGGTGGAATGTATGTGTATATCAAACCCGTTAAGAGAGCACGAGGATTTGTTTCTTGCACAATGTTATCAGCCTCAACCTTAGAAAACGGATTTAAGGTTAGAGCTTTTGAAATGAGCCGAAACAACAGAAAAAAAGTTGAAAGGTTTGGAGAGTTGTTTACAAGTGATGTGCTTGAACAAATAAGAGAAAATTACGAAACACAGAATTTTCACAAAGTAGCTGCGATAATTCAAGAAATTAGTAAAAACTTTAAGTAAGTATGAGCATAAATAAATTAGGTAGCTTTTTTAGCCTTGACGATATTGAAAAAATATATCAAAATTTAGGAGTTAAAAAATCATGGGTTGATTATACAACTACTGACGGAAATTGGGACGAAAACAAATACTATGAGGATTTTGAAAAGTTTTGGAGTAGCTTAGACGAAAAAACCAAAAAAGAAAACGTACCTAAATATTTAGAAAACGTATAATAATGGAAAGCTGAACATTAGAAATAGTGTTCAGCTTTTTTCGTTACCATACTTCTTTCAACACCACAAATATACGACAATTTCCAGTTTCTACCAAATAAATTAACATATTTAACACAAAAATTTCTATATGTTAAAAATGTTAATTAGTTTGCGAGATTGGATAAAAAGAATTATCTTTGTATCAGAAAAATAGAAAGATATGGAAAAGAAATTAGTAAAAGTGCCTTTTAAGGTAGAGTTAGCCAAGAAGATTATAAATGGTGAAGTAGATGGTAGAATAGTTACACGTGATGATAAAAATGTAAGAATATTATGCTTCGATAGAAAAGGTAGTGCGCTTCCAATAATAGCATTGGTTGAAATAAAATGTGGTGTGGAAGATTATTTTTCATTTTATAGTAATGGGCGTTATGACATATACGAAAATAATAGTAAAGACATCATGCTTGAAATCTGCAAATAGATTACTATAAAAAAAATATGTTAATTTATTTGCAGGATTGAATAAAAATCATTATCTTTGTATCAGAAAAAATAAAAGATAGTATATAACTTAAAAACAAATAGATATGGTAATTGTAAAGTATGAAATAACAAAAAATCAAATTTCTGTTACTCCGCTAACAAATTGCGCTGAAAAGGAAAGTGGTCAAAAGTTCATTAACTATTTGTCAAATAAATCTACTCATGGATATGAAATTGTCAAGAAAAATAAAAATAACTTGACTTGTAAAACTCAAATAAATACAGTTGGTGATGTTAAATATCTGTATTTCACCATAGTAACATCTAAAACAATACCGACTAACCCTAAAAAAGTAATTGAATTACAAAAAATGTGTTAAAACATTTGCAAAGGTGAGATTTTTTTCTTACCTTTGCATCATCAAAATAACAATTAATAAATAAACCAAAAGGCAAAGGTTATGAAATTACAAATTGAAAATTTAGTGAATGACAACAACAACCATGCAGTAAATCAGTTTGTTGTTAAATTAAATGGAAATGTATTTTATCAAAGCTACGATACTGTAATAGCTAAAAAGGATAAAGATGGTAAAATAACATTATGCTCTGATTGGGATTGTTCAAAAACAACAAGAAAGCATCTTTACATTTGGCTACGTGATAATACATCTTTCAGATATGTTGAAAACGAAAAAGATGTTATAGATGCAATAAATAATGGCTTAATCAAAGTTGTTTCAACATTAAAATATTAATATTATGAACTACAAACACATAACCCCATCAGTAATAGCTTTCATTATAACTTTGGTATTGTGCTTTCACACACATAACCCATATCTAAATGCTATTATTTTACCAATAGGATTCTTTCTTTCTATCTTTATATTTATCATTGTTGAATCTGTTGTAACAAAAAAGAAAAGCTCTCATTCTTGAGAGCTTTTTTCATATATAAGGTACTTGATTAAGTACCTTTTTGTTTTTTTAACTTAAAATGTTTGGTTTGTAATAAAAAAGTTAGTATATTTGTGGTGTTGAAAAACGTCTGATTTTATCAGATAAATGGATAATTAATTTTTTATATAAAAAACTTGTATAATTCAAATTTAATTCTTATCTTTGTAATACGAAATTTAAATATAGAAGATATGGTAAGAAAGTATGATTTGGATTTTTTATTGAAAGGTGAACATCCAACAGAGTTTAATGATATTCTTGAAAAGGTGATTAATGACGGTTTGTATCGTGATTATACAATTGCTTATGTAGTTGATTTTCATCCATTCTATTTAATTCATAATAGAATAGTATTTGGTCTTAGCGATGATTTTGTAGATTATCTGAGAGCCATTCAAGAAATGAGAATTAACTTATACTGCCCATTTATCATGTCTTGGAAAGAATATTACAAAAATTATTCACACATGGAATGGCTTGATAGAAAAAATGTATAATAAAAGAACTTGGTTAAATAAAGAAAGTAGCCCATCAACAGGTAATGTAGTAGCCTTTGATGGGCTTACTACTTGGAAAGGGGAAAAAATAAGAAATACTTTTCTTTCTGTAAGTGATTGTTATAGCACAATTAGATTGCATCCTACTGACGATGAAAATATTGATGATTTCATTGATAAAATGAAACTTCTTAGGGATGACATAGATTCATTTATATCTTATCTTGAAAACAATAAGGAAACACCGAAATAGTGTTTCCTTTTTTTATATCTATACTTCTTTCAACACCACAAATATACTAACTTTCTGGATAACTACCAAATAAATTAACACTTTTAACATATTTTGGGTGTATATAATACTTAAAGTATATTATTATATCAGTATTATATAAATTAATATAATATTATATATAAATTATATATTATTATATAATAAAATATTAAATATATAGAAAAAAGAAAATAAATAAAAGAAAAAAGATAATTTATTTGCATAATTCAATTTTATTTATTACCTTTGCAGTGTCAAATAAAAAGATAGTGAATTATGATGTATCAAGGAAAAACTTACAAAGGAATGAGAGAAGTGTTTGATGAAGCACTTGACATTGCTAAAAATAGACCTGAAGAAGCAAAAGATTTTTTAATCTCCTATGCTGAAAGTATTCTTAAAGAAAACCCCAATTGTAGAACTATGGATGAAGCAGTTTCATTAGCTAAATCTAACTTAGGCTATTTTAGTGGCTATTGCAGTCCAAATATTGTAGATTTGATGTACAAGACATACAACACCAAACACCCTTTATTTGATTTAGTTTAAAAAAAAAGTTCTGAAAAATTTGGATATTTCAAAAATTATTCTTATCTTTGCAACGTCAAATTAAAAATGTAACGATATGAAAAAAGTAAGAACTATTTATTTAACGGTTAGAGTTGATGTAGAAGCTGATACTGAATTAACTGATAGTGATATTGTATCAGAATTAAATTATGAATTTTCATCTTTTGATGATGAAGTGGAAGTTAAAGATACAGAAATTTGTGATATTAATCAATAAAACAAGTATGAGAACATTTAAAAAGTTTATTTTCTTTTCGCTTTTGGCGATAGTTTCAATGATTACAACTCAATCATGTAGCCGTGTTAAAGTAGACGCAGGAGAAGAAGCCGTTTTGGTTCATAAACCTATGTTTTTCGGTGATGGCGGTATTGATAAAAAACCGATTCCAACAGGTTCACAATGGACATGGGCGACAACTGATAACGTAAACTTTAAGATTATTCCTATTCGATATACGGAAAATCTTAATGATGTAGCTTCAAATGAGAATACACCGCTTGACTTCAATACACAGATTCTGATTCAGATTCAGAAAGGTAAAACACCGATTTTGCTACAAAATTACGGAGTAGATTGGTATAAAAATAACATTCAAGAAACATATAACAATTATACACGTAATTATGTTTCAAAGTATTCTCCATTTGACTTAATGAGTAATAGAGATACACTTGCGCTGATAGATTCCAATATTCTTAGGGATATGCGAGATTATGTAGTTGAATTATCGAAAAAGGCTGAATTTCCTATTACTATTATTTCTGTAATTACTGGTCGTGCTATTCCAAATAAAGAGCAGCTTGCCGAAATGAATAATACGGCAGCACAGATTCAAGCTAAAATTAGTGAGGATAGACGAGCCGAGAAAGAAGAAGCACGAGCCAAAGCTGAACGAAAACGAGCCATTGCAGATAAAGCATATATGAATGAATTGAATTTAACAAAAGATGAATTTATTCAGCTTCGACAATGGGAAGTTATTGAAAATAAACAAGGTGCAAATATTGATGTGCTTGTAGGTGGGGCGCAGTCTATGTGGAATGTTAGACGATAGAAAATAGTTTCAAATTATGAGGTAGAATGTATTTAAGGACGGTTTTTGCCGTCCTTTTTTGTTTTTTTAACTAAAATAATTTGGTTGGTTTGGAAAAAGTCACTATATTTGTGGTGATGAAAAAAGACTCTTAAAGATAATAATCCTAATTGTTAAAAATGTTAATTTACTTGCAAGATTGGGATAAATATATTATCTTTGTAACATCAAAATAAGAGATATAAACTTAAAAACTAAATGATATGAATGTAAATAAACTTAGTGAAAAAGAAAAGTTAGAGGTTAGCCAATATCCTAATTGCTGCCCAAAATGCTTTAGAACAAATGTTACTCCAACATTTGATTATGAACATGATGTAATTAATTTCCATTGTGAAGAATGTGGCAACGATTATAAATCTGATGAATTTGTTGAATGTGGATATTGCCATGAAAAAATACATAGTTCATTGTCCGTATATTCAGATGATACTAACAAAGATTATTGTTCTATGGATTGTTTAATTGCTGATAACGAATAAAAAATAACGATATGGAAAAAGTTGTAACTATTCATGTTTATGATAATAATAGTGGTGATTATTTACATTGCTTTGATGGTTCAAGCAGTCCAGTTTCTAATGGTGAAGTGTTAGAATTTAACTATACTATTAAAAATTTGGGCATTGAAATTGAAAATGCTGAATTTCATGTAGAATGGTGTTCTAAAGAACATAATGGAGAGCAAACCGCTTTGGTCACATTAATTCCTAATAGCGGTAAAGTAATTTTCCCTAATGACTTGAAAAAGGATATGGATAACGCTCTCAAAACATTTATTGAGGTTGAAAGGCGACTTGGAATTATTGGTAAGAAAGATGAGTTGAAAAAACTTGCTGATGCTCATAATATTATAAGCAAGTATTTGAAAATGCAATAGTGATTAATGTTCATAATAAATAAAAGCTGAATATCCAAATAAGGAGTTCAGCTTTTTTTGTATCTATACTTTTTTCAACACCACAAATATCGGAATAATTCTAGTTTCTACCAAACAAATTAACACTTTTAACATTATATTTTTTATATGTTAAAATTGTGATTTTATTTGCATATATCAAATAAATCCATTATCTTTGCAATACAAACTTAAAAACAATAGTAATATGAAATCAAAATTAAACAAAGTGTTTTTCGTTACTTATAACGATGATAATACAAAGTCACCTATTATGGCTTTTGATAATTCTCTCACAAATGATGACATGAAAAAATTGATTTATGGTCATTTTAAGGGTGATGATTGTTTGACTGAGTGCTACGATGATGCAGATTTGGAAAGAGCCGCTAAAATAATTGTAGATGGCAACGATTCATGGGATAGTGGCACAGAGGAATATTTTATCGAAGATGTAACTGAATATTATCGATAAAATAATTCAAAAATATTTTGATAATTCAAAAATAATTATTATCTTTGCAGTGTTGAATTAAAATAATAAAGATATGGAAAATGTAGTATGCCCCCATTGTGGTAGTAACATGATTAAAAGCGATTTTGATTATAATCAAGGAATAAGTTATTATGAATGTGATGATTGCGGTAACACATTCTCTGATGATGATATTGTCTATTGTGATGAATGTGGCGACCAAGTAATCGAAAGTGAAAGAATTGATTATGACGGTATGGTTTTCTGTTCCAAAGATTGTGTTGGAAATTACAAAAAAAATTGCTGAAAAACTTGCATAATTCAAAAATAATTATTATCTTTGCAATGTCAAATTAAAAATGTAGAACTCATGAAAACAAATAAACCACCGCCCCATGTGGGTTATTAATTAAAGTCGATAGTGTTATAATAGTATATAGTTTAGATTTGAAACCTTTTCATTATGAAAGCAAGAGATAAGCCGTAATATAGAAATAATTTAACCTAACGCTTCGATATTTCTATAAACTTAAAGCATAATTAAGTTTCTGCAATGTTGCTTTAAAGATTATGCGTCACATTGCTTGTATGGCTTGCATTAGAGGACAGACTTAAACAAAATATTTATATCGTTATATTAAAAGCTCGTCTATTTATATCTTATAGGAAAAGGAAATAATTATGAAAGCAAGAGATAAGCCGTAAAAATAAAATATTATTTTGAATTTGTCTATAGTTAAAAAAGTTTTGGTTATTAAATAATTAAATATCTAGATTTGGTAATGCATGGCAATATATTTAACCCATAAGGCTCAGGGAAGTATAAACAACTGCACGTGCTACGATTATTACTTTTTATCTTAGGTTGTTTAAGCCATGCGAAGGGAAATCTGAATAAGGTTTCCCTTTTTTTTGTATATATACTTCTTTCAACACCACAAATATACGACAATTTTTAGTTCCCACCAAATAAATTAACATATTTAACACAAAGAAAATTATTTAATCAATTAAATTTTTTTAACTAAAATAATTTTGCTAATATGAAAAAAGTTCCGATATTTGTGGTGGTGAAAAAGCATTGTTTTATTCAGTAACTAATATATCATACTCCAATATATTAGTTATTATTTAAAACCTTATATCGCTTTAAATAAGCCTTTCTAAGCGACTTTTATTGGTAAATGGTATTGTTGTTCACATATCCAATAAAAATGGCTTAAAACGCAAGAAAATGAGTTCTTATTAAAATATGTTAAAGGACTTGCAGGATTGAAATAATATTCGTATCTTTGCAGTGTTGAAAAAATAAATGAGTTATGACAATTAAAGAATGTATATTACAGAATTTTAAAAGGGTGTTTAATAATACGGGTATTCCTTGTAATAACCTTTTTACAAGTGCCGTTAAAGAATATATCGGTATTGATTGTGAAGTAGTTGAACGCACAAACGAAAGTATAACAATAGTGCTTTTGTTCACTGATGCGCCAATGACTATTAAATGTACATTTAGAAATACTGAAAGTGTTACTAAATTTATTACTAACATTGAATTAATTGATTAAAAAAAGTTAAAGGACTTGCAGGATTGAAAATAATTTCTTATCTTTGCAGTGTAATAAAAAAGATGATTGTTTAACTTAATAGCATATAGATATGGAAAAGAAAACTTTGAATGACCTTGTTAGAGAAGAAGCAAAAAAGAACGTAAGCCGTTATAACTTTGCTAAGGATAAAGAGTTGAAAATCTTGCATCACAATATTTGCAAGAAACTTGTGGAAATTTCCGACAATAACAATTTCCCTATGGGTGTACTTGTTTACATTGCTATCGGAACAAACGCACACAGACCATGCGTTTTTGAAAAGGGATATACAAAAATCAACGAGCAGAAAACAGAAAGGGTTATCGCTCTATGCGACATATTTGCCAAAAAGTTCGGTGAAGAAACACGTACAAATGACAGACTTGTTCATGCAGTTAGCCGTTATGTTGATTTGTGTGGCGGTGGTGTATTGAAGTTCAGACAACTTGTTAATTCAATGAGTGACAAAGATTTCAATATGCGCAAAATTAAAACAGCTAAACAGCTTGCAAAGTTGTTGTGCGGTGATGAAGCTGAATACTCAAAAGGTGGCTACATTGTTACCGTAAACAAACCAACAAGACACATGAAGAAATAAGGTACTTGATTAAGTACCTTATTATAAAACTTATAAAATATGGATAAGAAAAAAATTACTATTCAGATAGATGAGGATGATTTTATTAATGGTTTTGCCAAAGTTCATATTGAAAATAAATTCAACTTTGTAAATACTAATGGTAAACAAATATCTGCCAAATGGTTTGATTATGTACGTAATTTTAGCGAAAATGGATTTGCTATTGTTAAATTAAACGGTCGTTATAATTTTATTAACACTAAAGGAAAGTTAATCAATGGTGGTAAATTGTGGTTTGATAAAATTAATGATTTCATTGATAATTCTGCAAAAGTAGGCTTAAATGGACAATATAATTTATTAAGTATCAAAGGTAAATTATTATCTAAAATCTGGTTTGATGATATTAATAATTTCGTTAATGGTTTTTCTAAAGTAGTGTTAGATGGTAAATATAACTTTATTGACATTAATGGGAAGTTGATTCTTGATAAATGGTTTAGTGTTGCAGATGATTTTAAAAATGGTTTTGCTAAAGTCAAAATAAATGGTAAATCATACAAAATAGATGCAAACGGTTTCTTATGCGAAATTAAATCTATAATTTGTCATGTTTCATATTAATTAACATAAAATATTTGCAAGGGTGATTGAAATATATTACCTTTGCAATGTAAAAAATAATAATTATGGCACGAGTAAAAACATTATCAGTTAATCATCCGCTTGCAAAAGAACTTGGCAAATTTCCTAACTTTGATAAAAGCGGTAGTGTTATAGGTATGAAAAAGCTTTACTACGGTAAAGATGCTTTATTAGTGAAATGTGGAAATTATATTTATAATGTATCAAGCGAGCCAAGTATTTATGCCGAAGCTGACTAATAAACAAGACAAAGACTAGGAAAGAGCATTGGAGATTGCAAATAATCATATCGTCCACATATAAGGTACTTTTTCAAGTACCTTTTTTCATTAAAAAAAGTTAATAAACTTGCATATATCAAATATTTTTCATATCTTTGCAGAGTAAAAAAAAAACAATGATATGGAAAAAAAGATAATCGTTAAAAATGATAGAGTAACTTTCATGGTAAAAAATGTTTTTATCAATGAAGTTGAAGCTAAAACATTTACTGAAAGATATGCTGTTTTATTAAGAAGCCGTTGGAGTTTATTATATATGTTTTTCAAAGATTATGCTATTGAACATGGTCAAAGAGGTTGCTACATTGGAGAAAGGCAAGACAGAGACGGTTACTATTACGATATTTGGGATTTAACTAAAATATTTCCAGATGTTTCTTTTAAAGAAAATGATTATTCAAACTTAAAAGTGATTCCTTAATAAAATGATAAAGACAATTAATTTAAATAGATTAAGTGATGATGTTTTGGATAAGACTATATTGGAAGTAATAAAAGATTATGGTAAAATAATCGAATTAAATTTCAATTCTTATTTCAAAATTATTACAAAGAAGTCAATTATATTTGGCAAAGTAAATTCTTTTGAACGTAATAGCATAATTTCCTATACTGGTTATTATATTTCTCAAACGGCAATAAGAAAAGCGAAAAATGAAAGAACGGTTATTGATGATGCCGATATTTCAATAATCACAGAAGATAAGTTCAATGAGATTTCAAAAGAAATTGAAGATATTCTTGTTGAAGTTAATAATATCAGCATTGAACTATTTGAAAAGTGTACTTCAAAAGATAGCATTAAATTGTCAAAAGATATTGGTTTTGAAAAACCTAATAAAGATAATTTGTTAACTTTTAGAGTTGATGATGATTTTATTCGTAAGTTTGGAAATAAGAAATTAAAAGATTTACTTAATGAATCACTACAAGCTTATTATAAGCTTTTGGATGATTATAAAGAAGCTTATCAAAAAAATAAGAAATTATTGGGGAAATATTTTATGACCCCAAATATGATTGGCAATATAACAGATATGAGCGAAAATTCTTGTAAGCTTTATGCTACTAATGTTATAAAATTTGAAACAAATAAATTAACATCTTATTTACCACTTGATATAAGCGGATTTTCAAATATGTTTGAAGCACCATATGAATTATTTCAAAGAGGACGAGATGTTATGGTTAATATTAAAATTTTATACACAAAATATTTGCATATATGAAATAAAAGTTGTATCTTTGCATTGTTGAAATAACAAAATATCTGAAGAGTTCCATAGGAGAAACATTAGAGTGCTAGCACAATAATGGTGTGGACAATTGGGAGCTATGGTAAATAGCTTGTTACTTCGGTAACTTCGGGGGTTCAAATCCCCTCTCTTCAACAAAAAAAATAAAAAAAGTTCTTTAAAAATTTGGTTATTTAAATATTTATTTGTATCTTTGCAACGTTAAACAAAAAACATTATGGAAAAAATAAAAACTCCTTTTGAATTATTTAATGTTGAATGTGGCAAAGGTTGGTTTGATTTATTAAAACCTATTTTTGAATACATTGAAAGATATAATAAAGACGAATCAAATAAAGAAAAGATAGAAGTTCTTCAAGTAAAAGAAAAATTTGGTGGTTTGAGATTCTATACAAATTTTCAAACTAACGAATTATCTAAATTAATTGAAGAAGCTGAATTCAAAGCTGATAATACTTGTGAACTTTGTGGCTCTACTGAGAAAGTTGGTAAAACTCTTGGATGGATAACTACTTGTTGTGAAGAGTGTGCTAAAAAAATTGCAAAAAATAACTACTCTGAATATATAAGATGGATTCCAAATAACAAAGAAGAAGGGTTGAAATGGTACGAAATAAATAAACAAGGCGAAATTAAGCCTCAGCATAAAGAAAAATAAATGCAAAAATATTTTGTTATTTAAAAAATAATTTATATCTTTGCAAAGTAAAATAAAAAGAGATATTTGACATAATGGCTTCATGGCGGAATAGGTAGACGCTTCAGACTTTGAAAAGCGTAAAATTCGGTATAATTTCTTCGTGTGGGTTAACTTTTTACTTTTTTAATATATTTATTGAAAAAGATAATATTATGGTTAAATACACTAAAGAAGAATTGACTTCTGCAATTAGTAGTAGCTTTTCTATTGCAGAGGTTTGTCGAAAACTTGGGATTGCCCCTTATGGCGGTAATTATAGAACTATTCATAAATTAATCAAAGAATATTCTATTGATACAAGCCATTTTACTGGGCAAGGTTGGAATAAAGGGCTAAAGAAACCTATAAAGATAGCGAAACCTATAAATGAAATTCTCATTGAATACTCTACATATTCATCTACTAAATTAAAAAATCGTCTTTTTAAGGAAAAATTAAAAGAAGAAAAATGTGAAATGTGTGGTATTACTGAATGGAATGGAAAACCAATTTCATTAGAATTACATCATATAAATGGTAATCCTACTGATAATAGGATTGAAAATTTACAAATTTTATGCCCTAATTGTCATTCTCAAACAGACACATATCGAAAAGCTAAGAGTGCCCTATCTGAAAAGATAGGAGTAGAATCCCTTAAAGTCAGGGGAGGTGTACATGGTAATGCTGACATTAATCCTGAGCCAAGCATATCACAAGAAAATGATAAGGCGTGTGCAGAGACCTTACAGGGGAAACCTAAGTCTAAAAAACCTAAAGAAATACACTATTGTGCTACATGTGGTAAACCAATACCGAAAAGTAGAAAATATTGCTCGGTTGAATGTTATCGCTATAGTAACAAAGGTAATAGACCAGATGTATTCACTTTACTTGAAATATTTGAAAAATATAAAACGTTTACAAAAGTTGGAGAGTATTTCAATGTTAGTGATAATGCAGTAAAAAAATGGTGTATTATTTATGGCATTTTAGATATGGTTAAGAGCAAGTCCAGACCACAACAATAAGCTACGTTGACTTATGTAAGTAAGTGTGGTACGAAAATCTGATGGGCAGTAATGCTCGTGAGGGTTCGACTCCCTTTGAAGCTACTAAATTCATATCAATTGTTTTTTAAGTTAATACATCGAGAAGGGTGGTGCGTGAGAATGCATCACCCTTTAATTTTTTTTAACTAAAATAATTTGGCTGATTTGGAGAAAGTTCGTATATTTGTGGTGATGAAAAATACATAGTTTATATTTGGTAAATTCAAATATTATTCTTATCTTTGTAGTGTTAAACTAAAAACATATATGATATGAAAAAACAAGAAATTGTAAATTACTTTAAGACATATAATAAATCAGCTAAAATAAGCGTTCTTGCTGATTTGCTTGAGTATAATGTTATTAGTGCTGAAATGTTAAACTCGGCACAAAGAATCGTATTAAATAGAAGAACACGTAAAAAGCTTATTAAAGAAATTACTGAATCTAAAAAAGTTACTTCATATCTGTTTGAAGAAGTGTTCAATATTAATTCAAGTGATTTCCGATATATTTTCAATACTGAATCATTGGTTGTTAATCGTTCTGAATTATCCATTATTGTAGATGAACTGCAATTACATTTGTACCAGACTATTTTTGAAAACGAAAATGCGTTAGAAAAGTTAGTTTCTTATATTGCCGTTTATAATGATTATATCAAAGAAAATAAGGTACCTGGAAAAACATTATTTTATAATATAAAAAATAAGGTATTGAAAGGTTTAGTTTCTTGTGGCTTTTTAAGACGTTGGACGGTTGAAAGAAAAGACGTGAACGAATCTTATTATGCTTTTAAATTTGAAATAAATGGAAAAGTATTTTATTTTCACCAACCAACTGCATATAAAGAATATGCTGATATATTATTGGATGATTTTAAAATAGATGAACGTGATTATAGCAGGGATAAAGTAGCTGAAACTAATATCGTTCTTAATGATGATTTAGTTAGTAAGCTTCAAACTTTATGGAGATTTATTTCAAGAAAAAATATTATCTGAAATATTTGCACATATCAAATATTATTCTTATCTTTGCATTGTCAAATAAAAAGAACGTATAACTTAAAAACGTATTAGATATGGTACCAGTATTGATTTCAAATGAAATGACTAATGTATGTGTTAAAGCTAATAAAGTTGAAACAACTGATTTCACATATAATCTGACATTTAAAAAAGATAATTTTCATCTTTTTACTCTATTAACAAAACTAAAAGGAGCAACTTTTGGTGTTTTAAATGATGCTCATGATTGCACTATTATCGCATTACCTTTAGAGGGTTGGGATTGTACAGAAGTAAGTGAAGATGATTATAAACAAATATGGGCTTATCAAATAGAACATAACGCAAAAAGATTGAAAGACGTTTTGGACTATGAAAAGATTAATTTGATTAATAGCCGTTATTTGTTTGTGTCTTATGAAAATGAAAAAAGCATTGTCACAAATAATTTAATAATCAAAATTAAATGTACTAAAATAAAAAGCGGTATAATTGCCAATCTAATTGTATGTGAAGATGAAAATGAGTATTTTTTTAAACAAGGTGTGAAAGTTACTAATCTTTTTAAAAAATATTTGACAATAGATGAACTATATATTGGTATTGCTAAATTTTTAATGAATAAGCATATAACAAAACCAATTCAATCTATTGATGAATTAAATTCAATAAATATAGATTTTTAACATAAAAAATTTGGTAGGGAACGAAAATTTCCCTACCTTTGCAATGTAAAACTTAAAAACTATAATAGATATGGCAACAAATACTCAATTGGCAAAAGACTTTGTAGAAAATGTAATTATTAACAATTTACGTTTGATAATAGTTAATCTTGATTATCCAAATCCAGAAGCATTTGATACATTAGATATTTTCATTAATGCTCATAATGAATTAGCCACAAATGATGATGATACCAAAATTTGTGACATTATGAATAATAAATCATTAATAGATGTTATGAGCAGATTTGAAAATTTCAATGCTCGTATCATTAGTGAAATGTATCAATCAATTGGCGGTGATGTGACGCCATTTTTTATATATAATAATGATTTGATTATTAATGATATTGATTTAATTACTGTTTCATCTATTGGTGAAATTAAAAGTGTTATCATTGATAATTTAAGCAAAATTGTATGGGCAACATTGCAAAATCCAGAAAACCCAATTTTCACTCCAATATATAAAATGATTTATCAAGGTATTTTTAATGAATAATATTTGCATAATTCAAATATAATTCTTATCTTTGCAGTGTAAAACTTAAACTTATAGCGATATGACAGATTTATTTAAAACAATGGCAGAAAATAAAAGAAGTGCCATAAACATATTAAAAGGTGTTGACGGAAATATCATTGAATTTGATAGTGACGAGGAAAATGATTTTGAAAATGATATGCGCCCGTTTGTGCTTATTGAAGATAGGCACGATGTAATTAATGATTTGGCAGTAACAAAAGTTTGCCTTAATGAAAACGGAAAAATTGAAATTTACATTGAAGAATGGGATGAATGGGTAGGAGACGATTATTGTCTTTCAACAACAGCAAATAATGTATATGAAGCAATAGAAAATCAAGTATTTGGAGATTGATATGAGTACCGAATTAGAATTAAAACAAACAGAAGAAAAAATACAAGAAACCCGTAATGAACTTAACAGATTAAATGCAGTTGCAAATGATTTGAGAGTTAAATTATATTACGAGAAAAAAGGTCTTAAACCAAGACAGCCTTTCATGTGTAAAGGAAAAAAAATATTTAAGGTATCTTGTGCTACTTATCGCTTTTTTAATGGTTTTTATCTTACCAAAAAAGGAGAACTGACAGCAAAACCAATTTCATTTTGCATTGATGATGAAATAACTCCGTTACCTATAGAATAATTTTTCATAACATTTGAAGCTGAATACTAAATAAGGTATTCAGCTTTTTTTATATCTATACTTTTTCAACACCACAAATATCGGAAGTTTTTTTTGACCATGCAAATTTATTTAGTTAAAAAATTTTAATTGAAAAATTTTCTTTATTTTATTTGCATATATCAAATATATTATTTACCTTTGCAATGTGAAACTTAAAAAGTAATTTTGATATGGAAACAAAAACAAAAGAATTAGCTTATGGTATAATTAGAAAATTTCCTGAAATTAATAAATCTGTTTTTGGGGAAAAAACTAAAAGAGTAATTGGTTATCAGATTGTAAAGTTTTCTCGTAAAACAAAGAAGTTTGATGATGTTCCAGATAATTTATTTTCATTTGTTATTTGGCGATACTATTATAATGCTATATCATATCTTAAAAACGTAAAACATAAATCTTTATTTAAGATTGAGCCTATTTATGAGGGTGATATAGAAGAACATACGTTTTATGAAGATGTGTATCCAGACGTTAAAGCAAAGCGAGTTGAAAGAATTAAATTATATCTTTCAAGTCTGCCAAATGTTCAAGTTTCTTATGTAAATGAAAAACAAGGACAAATTTACTTCAAAGGTGTTGTTAGAGGTAATTTTTTGGAAGAACTAAAAGAAAGCATTAATGCTACTGATGCGTATGTCACATATTTACCAGCTATGATTGCTCCAGGGGTTGTAGTGTGTTTTAATTTTAAAAATGATTAATCATGAAAAAGATATTAGTATTTTCTTTGATGTTATTTGCGTTTGTTACTAATTTAACTTGTAGTTGTAATAACGCTAAAAATGTCACTCCCAAAGGTGTTACAACTCATGTGACGGTAACTTGTTATCATCCAGTTAAAGAACAATGTGATGATAGTCCGCTAATAACGGCAGATGGCAGCAAAATAGATTTGCATAAACTGAAAAAAGGTGATATTAAATGGTGTGCTATTTCACGTGATTTACTTTGGCTATTTCCTAAAAATAAGCCTAAAAGGGTTTATATTGAAGGTCATGGGTATTATGAAGTACGTGATGTCATGAATAAAAGGTTTAATCATAGGTTAGACATTTTACAACATCCAGACAATAAAAAACTTATACTAGATAAAAATGTAAAGATAATTATTTTGTCATAATTGTAAATAAATGTTAAAATGGAAAAAAAGATGGCGTTATATTTTGTAATGTCATCTTTTTTATTTATATTTGCATCATCGAAATTAATAATAACAATAACAAATAAAACTTATAGCTATGGATGCAAATATGGTTACTGTAAATGGTGTTACAATGTCATTGAAAGATTATAGAAAGATTATCAGAGAGAGAAAAGAAGCTGCTCACCCTAAGAAAAAAGCTCCTAAACGCAAGAAAAAAGAACTCACTGAAATAAATCTTCTTTCAAGTGATATTAACACAATGATGAAGAAAGTAAAACTTATCCGTTCTTTATCAGCTTACTATGATAACGCATACAGACAATGGGGTACAATTGCTCGTGATATTATCAATAGAAAAGAAATTAACTCACCGTTTGTAATGTATCGAGTTAAAGCGAGAGAACTTAATAATACTATTGATAGCATTTCAGAAATAGCAAAGAAAAATGAAAAAGCTATTTATCAGTATATCGAAAAGCTATCTTATCAGCTTGACGATTTAAGAATTTGTATTGATAATTTATGTAGCGGAATTAGTAAAAGCGGTGTTATGCAGCTTCATGGCGACCATGAATGTATTAACGGTAGTGGTAGAAGATTGGGATTGCAAACACTTGTAAGCCGTTCATGGTCTGCAATGTGTGAAATTAATTCAATCATACGCAAATGCCAAAATATCAGCGATAATGGGGTTGACCCGTTTGATTACACGCAAGAAACTTACAACGGCTTAATTAATTGTTGGAGTAAAAAGAATTAATCTAACAGAATAAAGAAAAAAGGAAATCTGAATAAGGTTTCCTTTTTTTGTTTTTTTAACTAAAATAATTTGGCTTGTTCAAAATTTATTCCGATATTTGTGGCAGATAAAAAAGGCTTAGATAACGTAAGAAAAAAAAATAAAAAATAATCGCTCAAATATTTGGAAATATCAAATATATTATCTATCTTTGCAATGTGAAACTTAAAAACATTATTGATTATGGAAAATGTAAATTACTATTCGTCATTATTATATGGTGTAGATAATGATTGTGAAGTGAAACCTAAGTACGATAGAACTATTGATAGCGTTAACGGAACTATTGGTATCAAGCATTGCTATGACACTGAATATGGTGCATATAACGATGTGTATTTAGATGATAAATATGTGTGTGAAGCTGATATGGAATGCACAGACGAAGAAATAGAAGATTTAGTCGAAGAAGCATTATTCAAGGTTGATGTAAATTCAGATTATCCATTTTAAAAAAACATAAAGATTATGGGAACTCCAGTTGAAAATTTAATTAAAGTAGGCAACAAATGTTATTGGCTTGACCCAGCAGCAAATGAAATGAAAAAAGCAGCAAGAAAAAAAGCATTGAAAAGACTTTTCACAATTATATCCATTAATGGAGATACAGAGGGTAAATATAAATCTGATGATGATATTGTATTAATTTCTGATGGGTGTACTGAAAGTGAAGTATTTGCAAGTGAATTGGTTATAGCTTAACAAATTCACATATAATAATAATAATAATAA
>JADIMY010000010.1 GCA_017694345.1 Candidatus Onthovivens merdipullorum
CCATCCCGAACAGAGAAGTTAAGCACTGTAGCGGCGAAGGTAGTCCGATGGGCAAGAATAGCAAGTCGCTGGGCTTTTTTTGTTAATAATAATAATTTTTTAAATAAAAAGTCGTAGCTGATAGGTTTGCTACAACTTTATTTTTTAAGAAAAATAAATTATCGATTATATCGAATTTATTAAGTTTTTAATTTATCTTTATTTTTAAAATAGCTAACTACAGAA
Source organism: Candidatus Onthovivens merdipullorum (assembly GCA_017694345.1). Taxonomy (GTDB): domain Bacteria; phylum Bacillota_I; class Bacilli_A; order RFN20; family CAG-826; genus Onthovivens; species Onthovivens merdipullorum. The sequence goes on from JADIMY010000010.1 coordinate 226, forward strand.
ATAACTCCTAGTAAAATAAATACTCCACCAATAACTCCAAATACTAAAGGCAAAGTAGTATTTTATTCTTGTTATCTTCACTAAACTGTTCAAATGTATGATATGGTTCGCTATCAATGATTAATTCTTCTATTTCGACACATTTAACAGTATTTACATAATCATAATTAAAACTATCTAAATCTTTTTCTTCACCTACTTAAGTGATATATCTCCTGAAATTTCTTTATCGACTAAATCATTTAGATTAGCTCTACTTACATCTAAATAATAGATAGTATATGTATCGTCATTAATAAATACACCGTAAGCGTTTTCTCCATATTCAAAAAAGTCATCAAGCACTACAACACTAGCTTTATTAGCTTCTAAATCGTAAGTTTTAATATTGTTTTCCTCATAAAGGAAATAACCCATTACACCTAAAAAGATTATACATAATATAAATAATGGAATAGAAGCACTTACTCTTTTAGAACTAGAAAATCTAGTCCTATATCTACTTGAATAAGATGATTTATAGCCATTATTATATAGATTTTGATTTCTTAAATTTTAATTGTTTGGTGCACTATAAGAAGAAGTATTATAGTTATTGTAATAAGAATCATTAAACATATTAGCTGAATAAACTGATCCATTAACTGGATTTCCATTAATACCTTTAATGACAATATATCCTAAATCAAAAATGGATTGACCATTAAACATGTTTCTTTCGTTTAAAACATCAAATAATGAATCGAATCTTTGACTCCCGTCTAAAATATAGTTTCCATTATTAGATCTTCTGTCTTTAGTGATTTTTTATGGCTGATATTAGTTGTATAAACTAAATTATGTAAGAAACCACCAGCTTCAAAGACAATAGAAGTCATTCTATTTAGCTTTTCTGGTTCAAAGTTTCTTTGAAATTCATAAACATCAACTTTTACACCTAAAACATTAGCAAACATTGCCATGTTTGGAGTGCCATACATATTTGTATAGCTATTATTTCTAAAATTTCTATTATTATAACGCATATAAAACGTTTAAAGTTATTTTATTAAACCAAAATAGGTAATGTAAATATTTATTAGTTTGCAAAAGTTATTTTCAAGTATCATTAATTTTTTATTGTCTATGGTCTTTGTTAATTTTTATAATGTAGATATGAAAATGACAATTAGAATTTTCTTAATTATTGGAATTTGTAGCATTGGAGTTTCATTTTTTATTATTGGATTTTTCTTTTTGTTATTTTTAGCATACGCTCAAATACTAGCTTTATTTTTTCTTATTGCAGAAGTATATTTGGTCGCTAGTTTAATAATTTCAATAATTACTTTAACAAAACTTGATAAATTTAAAACGAAAAAAGAAGTAATGCCTTATGGAATATTATGTTTAATATTTTGTTCAATAGTCGCTGGAATCTTGTTATTAGTAATAAGTGAAGAAGATTTAAATAAAGATGACAATAATCAAAATGTTAAAGAAGAAAATGAAAAATTGAAAGGTATGTCGTTCGAAAATTTAGAATTAAAATTAAATAAACTTGAAAGACTTAAGAGATTAGATTTAATTAAAGATGATGAATATCAAAAATTAAAAGATAGAATTATAGAAGAGTATGATAATCAATAATTCTAGTAGTCCGTATGTACCAAAAATATTAAATTAGTAATTTTTCAGTATATTACAAGTATATTTTTATAGTGTTTTTATTCGCTAAGTTGTGTTATAATAACACTACTTATGAGCGATGAGATTAAAAATTTAAAGAATATACAAATACAAGTTAGCACTAAAGATATAGCTGAATTAGTAGGAGAAGTTTGTTCCTCTAGTTATGGTGTATTAGGTTTAACTAAAGTTAAAAACTTGCGAAGTCAACTTGTTACTCTTTTAAATAAAGACAATTACATCGAGGGCATACTTATTTCTAAAATTAAGTCAAAGTATGTCATCGATGTACATGTTATCGTAGCTTATGGGGTTAAAATTAGCGAAGTTGTTAACGAATTGAGAAAAGGTATAGCTTATAATTTAAATAAAAAATACGGTCCTGTTTTTAGCAAAGTAAATATTTACGTCGAAGAACTTCGTGATTTATAAACCCAAATTAATTTGGAGTTTTTATTATGAGAACTATTGATGGTCAGACATTTAAAATGATGTTATTAAGTGGAGCAAACCACCTTTATAATCATTATCCAGAAATTGATGCCTTAAATGTCTTCCCAGTACCTGATGGTGATACTGGAATGAATATGAATCTAACTTTACAAAGTGGTTCAAAGGAAATTTCTAACCGTAATGAAAATGATATATATAGTATAGCCAAGAATTTCTCTAGAGGTTTATTAATGGGGGCTAGAGGAAATAGTGGAGTCATTACTTCTCAAATTTTTAGAGGAATTAGTGACGGCTTAAAAGATAAAATTTCTATTAATGCTAGTGAATTAGCAGATGCTTTAATAAGTGGTAAAAATGTTGCCTATAAAAGAGTTACAACTCCTGTTGAAGGAACTATTTTAACTGTAATTCGTGAATCTAGCGAGGCACTTAAAGATCGAGTTAGAAGTGATACTTCAATTGAAGAAGCTTTTACTATTTTACTTAAAGAAGCAAAAGCAAGTTTAGAGAGAACCCCTAATTTATTACCAGTGTTAAAAGAAGTCGGAGTTGTTGATAGTGGTGGAGCTGGACTTGTTACAATTTTTGAAGGTATGTTAAGTGCTTTAAAAGGTGAATTTATCTACAAAAATGAAGCGACAGCTGTTGATAAAAAAGGAAGCTCCGAGCTATTCGACGAAGAAGAAAATATCGGATATCTCGTTGAATTTATAATGAAACTTGGTCCAAGCGATTCTAAAAAAACCTTCCAACTTAATAGATTTAAAGGTGTTTTAAATAGTCATAGTACCTCTTTAAAATTAATCGATGATAACGATGTAATTAAGGTCCATTTACATACTTATACACCAGGAAATATTATTAGTTACGCTCAAAGTTTTGGTGAATTTAGTAAAATCAAGATTGAAAATTTACTCGATAGCAACAAAAGTGAACCTTTATTTAATTTAGAAGAAGAAAATAATAAAGATAGCTCTAAAAATGAAGAAATTAAGATTACTAAAAAAGATGAAAATGTCGCTCCTACTTTAGATAAAGAATTTGCTATTGTGGCTACAAGTTCAGGTAAAGGAATTGATGAATATTTTAATGAAATTGGTGTAGATGCTTTAGTTAGTGGTGGGCAAACAATGAATCCATCTACTAATGATTTTGTCGATAAAATCGAAAAATTACATGCAAAGAATGTTTTTATTTTACCAAATAACTCTAATATTATAATGGCTGCGAATCAAGCGGTAGATGTATTAAAAAATAAAGTAAATGTCGTTGTTATTCCTACTAAAACAATTATGCAAGGATTAGTTGTAGCGATGAGTTTTAATCCTGAGGTTGATTTAGATACTAATGTTGAAACGATGAATGAAGCGATAAACTCAGTTAAAAGTGGATGTGTCACTTTTGCTATTAAAGATACTGATATTAATGGAGTTCATGTCACTAAAGATGAGTTTATGGCAATTAGAGGAACTAAAGATATTTTAGGATCTTATAAAAATAAGTTTGATGCCTTAAAGAGCTTAGTTGAAAATTTAGTCGATGAAGATAGTTCAATTCTTACTATTTTAGTTGGTCAAGATATTAATGAAAAAGAAGAAGCTAAAATAAAAGATTACTTTGATGAAACTTATAATCAAATAGATTGTGATATTCGTCGAGGTGATCAACCCGTCTATAGTTATTTAGTTGGTGTTGAATAATTAATTAAACAAAGTAAAATCTCTTAAAAATTACCGATTGAATCGGTAATTTTTTATATATTTACAATATATAATCTATAGATTATAATAAATACCCAAACAAAAGAAGGTGTTTTATGGATTTTAAAGAATTATATGAAGAAGCTTTTAAAACCTCTAAAGAGACTTATTTTAGTAAAGATTTAGAAGTAGGTAGTGTTGGTTGTGCAATTTTTACCGAAACTAATCACTTATATTTAGGCAAAAATTTAGATATGTCTAGTTCAATAGGAATGTGTGCTGAAAGAAATGCTATTTCTTCAATGCTTACGTATGAGGTAAGTAAAATTACAAAAATGGTTTGCGTTCATAAAAGTGGGAAAATAATTTTACCTTGTGGAGCTTGTCGAGAATTTATGAAACAACTTGAAGATTTAACAGTTGATACAGAAATCTTAGTGAGTTTAGAACCTCTTAAAGTAGTTAAACTTAACGAATTACTTCCTTCTTGGTGGAGAGATGATTTAAAAAAGAATTAACTTTTTTAAAAGTTTTTCCGACTAAATCATTTATTTCTAATTTAATATTTCTATTAATATCTAATTTTTCTTTATTTATCACGACGATATTATCTCCATAAAAATAGTTAATAAAACTATTTGCTGGATAAACTTTTAAACTTGTTCCTGCAATAATTAATAAATCACTATCCATAATATTAATAATTGCTTTAGTAATTACATTTTCATTTAATGGTTCTTCATATAAAGTAACATCAGGCTTAATTAAATGATTACATTTATTGCATAAAGGTAAACCTGCTTTAAAAGAAGCTAAAAATTCATCTAAAGAATAAAATTTAGCACAATTTGTACAATAGTTTCTTTTAATAGATCCATGAAGTTCAATAACGTTTTTATTACCAGCCTCAAAATGTAATCCATCAATGTTTTGAGTAATTATCGCTACATCTTTAAATTTAGATAGATTAGCTAGAAATAGATGAGCATAGTTAGGTTTAGCTTGAGTGTTAATCATAAATTCTTTATAGAACTTAAAAAAAGTTAGGGGATCTCTATTAAAAAAATGTAAAGATAGTATTTCTTCATAGCTCACTCCATATTTAGATTTAAGTAAATATAAACCATTTTCACCTCTAAAATCAGGAATTCCACTTTCAGTAGAAACGCCAGCTCCTCCAAAGAAACAAATCTTCTTAGAATTTAATATTAACTTAGCTAATTCTTCATATTTATCCATATATTTATTTTAACTTTAATTTATTAAATAAGTGTATTAAAATCATAAGGCAATGGAAAAAATTATTGGTGAAGAATATTTTAAAAGAGTTAAAAAAATATGTGTTATCGAAATGATTACTAACTACTTTCTAACTTTAATAAAGTTTATAGGTGGAATTATTTCAGGAAGTAGTGCTTTAATTAGTGATGGAGTGAATTCTTTAGGAGATATTGTAACTTCAACAATTGCCTTAATTAGCTCAAAAGCTAGTAGTAAAAAAGCTGATGATACACATAATTTTGGTCACGCTAAAATTGAATCTTTAATATCTTTAATTTTTTCGGTAGTTTTAATTTGTCTTTCAGTTTTTTTGTCGTATAACTCAATACTTTCATTAATTAATAAAGATTATCTAATTAATGAAAGTAATGACACTAATAGTAGTATTACTATTGGTTTGATTTTAGTAATCGTCGCTTTAATTACTAAATTTATTCTATTTTTATTAACTTATATAAATGGTAAAAAGACTAAATCTCCAATTTTAAAAGCTCAAGCTATTGATCATTTAAGTGATTCATTATCGACAGTTATTTCTTTAATTACGATGATAGTTTTATTTTTTGTAAGTAATGATAATATTAAAATAATTGATCCTATCGCTTCAATTATTATTAATGTCTTAATAATAATTGGTTCAAGTAAGATTTTAATTGAAAACTCTTCCTTACTTTTAGATAAATCTTTACCTAAAAAAGAACAAGAAGAAATTTATAACTTTATCTCTAATATAAAAGGAGTAAACCATATCGATGCTTTGAGAACAAGAATGGTTTCTAATCGTATTTTTATTGAAGTAGAAATTTCTACAGATGGAAATTTATCGTTATACGAAGCTCATAAAATAAGTGAAAATATTAGAGAAGAAGTATTAAATAAATTTATCGATGTTAAACATATCTTAGTTCATGTTAATCCTTTAGAACACCTAAACGAAAACGATCTGTAAGCATGGCGGAACTGGTAGACGCTCTAGTTTCAGAAGCTAGTGAAGAAATTCGTGTGAGTTCGAGTCTCATTGCTTACACCAAAAATAAAGGTAACCTAATTTACTAGAAAAGTAGTTAGGTTTTTTATTTTATTGAAGATTTTAGAATTTTAATTATTAATTTATTCGATGAAATAGAAATATCAAAACTTAAGAAAAGTCAATTAATATTAAATGAGATAAATTATTATTTAGCAAAAATAAATTAGCTTAATTTCTCATATTAATATTAAAGATAATTAGCTATAATTTTGCTATGCATGAATATGAAGTAATTAATTTAAATAAACGGAATAGAAAGACTCAGTTTGAATGGTTTAATTCTTTTATTAATCCAACCTATGGAATGGATGTTGAACTTGATGTAACCAAATTAGTTAAATTTAGTAAAGAAACTAAGACTAGTTTCTTTATAAACTTTTTATATATTTTAACCTATAGCTTAAATTCTATTGAAGAATTTAGACTTAGATATGTCAATAACGAAGTTCGTTTATATAAAGAGATTATGCCAACATATACAGTTAAATGTATTGATGGAACATTTAATAATGTTAGACACGAATATACTAGTGATTATAAGTTATTCTATAAAAGAGCTCATAAAAGTGTAGAAGAAGCTAAAGTTAATACTAATCATAGTGGTTCATATAATGATGGAACTTATTATGATGATTTTTATTTTAGTTGTTTACCTACTTTAAACTTTACAAGCATGACACATCCTATCCCTTATAATGATAAAAGCTCAATGAGTGTAACTAGAGCCCTTTGGGGTAAATACCATTTAGTTAGTGATAAATATTTAATGACTTTAAATTTAACTGTCTCGCATGCATTAGTAGATGGTTTTCCTTTAGCTGAAGGATTTAATAAAGTTAGCGAAATGCTAGACAATTTAGAAAAGTATCTAAAATAAGCACTAAATTAAATAAAAACCCTGCAAAAGCCCATTTTTTTATTTTTTTAACTATTGATTTACGTTTTATATTTGAAAAATAGTCGAGATCTGCAGGGTTTTTATTTATTAAACAATTTATAATAGGCTTTTAACTTATCTTTTCTAATTTGGCTTGAAGCAACAAATAATATATCGGTGATATTATGTTGAACTGTTCTAGATCTAGTACTATAGGTTTTTAAACCTTTTCCAATAGAAGAATGATTTATGTTTATATCTGCAATTTTAGATAAAGGATTAGTTCCATATTTTGTTATAGCAATAATAGGAATATTTCTCTTTTTAAGTAAATTAGAAGTATTAATAATGTAAAGCATTTATATTTATTATCCATTATATGTCTTTTAACTTCCTGTGGAGAAAAAACAAAGAACCTTCTCAAATAGATCCAATTATACTAGATAATCCTGTAATTGATGTTGCAAAAAGCAATTTATAATAACGATGAATTTATCGATAATTTTGGTAAATTATTCCACGGCACATATTATGTAACTACTAAAGATAATAAAGAAGAATTTTTAACTGACGACAAGGAAATTTTTTAAATTTAGATGATCCAAATAAAATGAAGAGACTAGTTCAACCTTATTGGATATTAATAATAGTAGTGTTATTAATGGATCTATTAAAGAAAACAAAGATTTTTATTTGAAGTTTCTTTAACTTTAGATAACGAAAAAGGTAATTATTATAAGAAAATATTTATAATGAATGCAGGACTATATGATGAATTACATGCTTACGGATTTGATTTAACTTTTATACTTGATAAAAATTTAAATTTAATATCTTCAACATATTCAACTATTATAGATGTACCTGTTTATATTATTAATAAAGTTCATTACTTTAATGATATAGAACAAACAATGACCACTTATTATTATCGATCAGATAGCGAAGAAAATTTCATTGGATATAACTTATTACCTTAATTAGTAAAAATCTAGTATTTCTTAAGTAATACGCAAGTGGTATTTATAAATAAAAAACAAAGAAAATAATTGAGTTTTGCAGGTTTTAGTTATTTTTTGATACTAAAGCATCAAGAATAAATGTTGCCGTATTGATGTTAGTAGCAACAATAGTTTCAGTAACATCGCATAATCTAAGCAAAGCATTAACATCAGGTTCGTGAGGCTGAGCTGTTAAAGGATCTCTAAGGAAGATTACTAAATCTAATAAATTTTCAGCAATTAGGGAGCCTATTTGTTGATCTCCACCTAATGGTCCTGATTTCATGCATTTAACATTTAATCCTGTATTTTCATGAATTAATCTACCAGTTGTGCCGGTTGCTACTAAATCGTGATTTTTTAAAAAGTCTCTATATTTTTTAGTAAATTCAATCATTTGTTCTTTCTTTTTATCATGAGCAATTAGAGCAATTTTCATTTAACTTTTCTCCTTTAAAATTATTCTATCATATTGAATAAAAAATAGATAAATACTAGTGAAATGTTTATAATTTAATTATGAATAAACTTTGTTTAATTACCGGTGCAACAGGTGGAATTGGTAAAGCATTAGCTAATGTCTATGCAAGTCATAATTATGACTTATTTTTAACTAGTACAAGTATTGATAAATTGAATAAGTTAAAAGAAGAAATACTTCAAAAATATAAGATAAATATTTTTGTTTTTGAAGCTAACTTAAATAATATTGATTCTTACTTATTTATTTATGAAGAAGTTCAAAAATTAAATTTAAAAGCAGATGTTTTAATTAATAATGCTGGGTTTGGTGATTTTGGAGAATTTTATAAATTAGATTTAAATAAAGTTAATGAATTACTTAATGTTAACATTATCGCTTTAACGAACTTAACTCATTTATTTATAAAAGATATGATTAAAAATAAAAGTGGTAAGATTGTTAATGTTGGATCTATTGCTTCATTTTTTAGTGGTCCATATTTATCGACATATTATGCAAGTAAAAATTATGTTTTATCTTTTAGTGAAGCTATTGATTACGAAGTAAAAAAATACGGAGTTAGAGTTTTAACTTTGTGTCCTGGAACAATAAATACTGGATTTGAAAAAAGAGCAAATTTAAATAATTCAAGATTGTTTAAAGTTTTAATACCAATAGAACCAAATAAACTTGCTAAATACGCCTATAAGAAAATTAATAAAAATAAAAGAATAATCTTATGTGGACTCTTATATAAATTTTTGATGGTAGTTTCTAAAATCACCCCAAGATTTATAGTTTTGAGGATTATAACTAAAATTCAAAAATCTCGATTTTAGATGAAAAAGTCTTTAAATCTTAAGTATTTTTATAAAAAAATTCAAATTACTAAGAAATAATAATTTAATAATAAAGTAAAAATGATATAATAACAAACGAGGTAATTGTATGGTTAAAAAAGAGTTAACGAATAGAAAATTATTTGATGAATTTTATAGTAATAAATTAAGCGATGGTAAAGAAGTGGATTTACAAGGGCGGGTTAGAACTAATCGTAATAATGGTTCAATTGGTTTTATTGAATTTAACGATGGAACATTTTTTAAAAATATTCAACTTGTTTATGAAAATAACGAATATAGTAAAATTAGATATGGTTCAACTATTGAAGTAAAAGGAAATATTAAATTAACACCTAACAATAAACAACCTTTTGAAATAACTGTTAAAGAAATAAATTTATTAAATGATTGTGCTGAAGATTATCCTCTTCAAAAGAAAAGACATAGTTTTGAATTTCTTCGAGAAATCGCACACCTTCGTTCTAGGGCAAATACATTTTATGCTGTCTTTCGAGTTAGAAATGTTTTAACTTACGCAATTCATAAATATTTTCAAGAAAGAAACTTTGTTTATGTTCATACACCTTTAATTACTTCTAATGATGCTGAAGGAGCAGGTCAAGTTTTTAAAGTAGTTGCAGACATGAAAAAACCTGATGATTTCTTTAAGGCTAACGCTTCTTTAACAGTTAGTGGTCAATTACATGTTGAAGCTTTTGCTTTAACTTATCGTGATGTTTATACTTTCGGACCTGCTTTTAGAGCAGAACAATCAAATACTACTCGCCATGCAAGCGAATTTTGGATGATTGAACCTGAAATGGCATTTTGTGATCTCGAAGATAATATGAATGTTATTGAATCATTCTTAAAATATATTATTAAATATGTATTAGATAACGCTAAAGAAGAAATGAATTTCTTCGATACAATGATAGAAAAAGGTGTCATTAAAAAACTTGAACATGTTATTCATAGTGAATTTAAAAGAATGACTTATACAGAAGCTATTGAAATCTTAAAAAAAGCTAAAGAAAACGGACACCATTTTGAATTTAATGATATTCATTGGGGTATGGATTTACAAAGTGAACACGAGCGTTATTTGACTGAAGAAGTTATAAAAGGTCCTTTGTTTTTAATTGATTATCCTAAAGAAATTAAAGCTTTTTACATGAAACAAAATGCTGATGGAAAGACCGTTGCGGCTTGTGATTTACTCGTTCCTTATGTTGGAGAACTTATTGGAGGAAGTCAAAGAGAAGAAAAATATGATGTTTTATTATATAAAATGCAAGAAATTGGTAACGATAAGGGACTTGAATGGTATCTAGACTTAAGAAAATATGGAGGTTGTATCCACAGTGGTTTTGGATTAGGCTTCGATAGATTATTAATGTACATTACTGGAATTTCTAATATTCGTGATGTTCAACCTTATCCTCGTACACCTGGAAGTTTAAAATTTTAAGATATGGATGAAAATAAAGTTGTAAATAGTGAAGTAAACGATAATTTAGAATCTTCGAAAACTAAAGCCATAAGTGAAGATACCAAAAAAGAAATTGAAAAGAAAAAATCTACATTTAGATTATTTTGGCTTTTTGTTGGAATAAGTATTATTTTGTTTATTTGGATTATTTATTTAGTTATCGATATTTTTATTAAAGTAGCTAGTAACTAATTATTTATTTATTGGTAAATTTGTATTATTAGTAGTATTTGGATTATCTAAATCATTACTAAAAAGTGTAGTTAAATCGATATTCTCTAAATCTTTAGAGAATATTTTATTTTTAAGTTTATTTATTCTTAACATTCTAGAAATATAAGCTAAAACATTAACTAAATACCAAATTAAACCAATAAAAATAAATAAAAATATGAAGTAATTTAAACAAGAAATGTTTGTTATAAAGTGTGGCGTGTTTTGTAACTCAATTCCTCCGAATCCCAAAGGAGGATAGTAAGTTGCATTTGAAAAATTCCAAGTAAAAAATAAAGTGCCAATTCCAGTTTGATCGTTAAATATTGATTCGGCCCAATTGCCAGTAAGAGAGTGATATATAACCCAAATTAAAAATCCAATTAAAATTAATAGTAATGGTACAATCGAAGTTTTTACAAAATATAAAGTTGATTTTCTTTTTGCAATTTGAGTAAATTCTTTCTCATCAGTTACAAGTTTTGACAAAACGAGCGGACTCATAAATTTATCAATTTTTTTGCCTTGTTTATACATTAATTTTTCTACTAGTGTTCCAAGTAAACCAAATATTGCAAAAAAAGCGACGATAATAATTATTAAAGCTAAAACTATCTTCCATGTGGTATCAAAAATTTTATTACCATTAAAACTAAATAAAAAATTAATCATTTATTTTCCTCGTTATTGTTTTCTTCTTTATTAGGCTTAGCATCAATTACATCATCGCTATTACTTAGTTTATTATCTATTAAATTAGATGAATTTAAAATATTAGAATCTATTGGTGGAACAATGTTTAAATTGTTATAGGTATTATTGATAGTCGTAGGTTTAACATCTTGCTGATAATTATTTTGATAAGAATTAACTCTACTTTCTCCTTTAGCTTTTAATATTTTAAAAGCTTTATCATCTAATTCATCTTTAATGGATATATTTTTTCCAGCAAAAAATAAGATAACTGATTTAATTGATACTATGAAAAATATTACTAATAGATATACTCCATATAAACATAAAAACAAAAGTAAAAATGGTAGTCCTATAAAATATAAAATCCCTTTACCAAATGTTTTTAAAAAAGTAATCATAAGATAATTTTAAATTTGTTTTTAATTTTTTCAATATTAAATGAATTAATTAAAGGATGTTTAATAAAGAAATTAATTTAGTTTTAAATAAAAATATAAGAGTGATATTTATTTAAACTTAAGAAATTAGTGGTAAAACAAGTGGCAAAATTTATAAAAGCAAGACAAAAAATAGCAATTTTGTAATACAAGATATGCCAAAAAGTGGCATTTGTTAAAAT
>JADIMY010000011.1 GCA_017694345.1 Candidatus Onthovivens merdipullorum
TGGCAGACTGAGCGTTGCTACATAAATGCCGGCTCAATAAAAGTTCAAAAGGAGATTTTGTTTAACGTAGCATGATGGATATGTGGCTTTTTTCAGAATCAAAATTGCGAACTAAATTTGACACAATCAAGTAGTTTATTACCTTAATTAAAAAATAACTATACTTTAACAAATATTAAAAAAATATTCAGAATGTAGAAGATAGTAATTTATGAAATAAGAATTAGAACTCATTCAAGCTCCACTTGGAACAAATTATCAGTTTAAATGATGTGTCTTCAAAATTGATGAAGATTTAAAACTATATTTATCTACTTTTTTATTAATTCATTCTTTCCAAGAGAATTTCAGTTTTGTGTATATTGAAATAAAAAGTATTGTTAGTATATAATAAAAAAATGTGTAAAGTCTTTTTTAAATTATTATTAAGTTTTTCCTTTGTACTTTTTTTGTCTTGTACAATTAATGATCAAAAAGAATTCTTGTTAATTTTCGAGTGTAACTCTAATAAATCAGAGCTTGTAACTCAGGTAAAAGAGTTTGAAATTAATCATCCTGACCATTTTGAATCAAAATTATTTCTTGCAGAATATTATATTTCTATAGGAGATGTAGATTCCGCATTTGATTATCTTAAGCGTGCCGAGATTGTAAATAAAAAAGCGTCTAGAGATCATAGAGATTTTAATTATTCTAGACTTTATGGATATTTAGCCTCAATATATGTTAATCGCGGGGAGGTATCTATTGCAGAAGATTATGTCAATAAGGCTATATGTTATGATAAAAATCAAATATCTGGTTTTGAATATCTTCTTGGACATATATATGTTTTAAAAGGAGAAAAAGATAAAGCTTTAACAATCTTTAATGATATTTATTCAAAACGACCTGACATTGCAACTGCTTCTGATTTACAGACATATATGTACCTTCTAGCAGAAGCAGAAGATTATCAAAGATGCATAGAAGTGATAAATGTATATTTTGGAACCGGTCAGTGGTTTGGTGGGTTAGGTTCTTTCTCTTCCTCTGTGTTTGAAAAAGCAGGAATGTTACAAGAGTCATTATTATGTGCATTTCTTGAATATGAATATTATAGTTCAATGACAACTCCTAATAATGAAAAGTATTTAGAAAATATTGCTAATGTTGAAAAATTGTGCCGTGAAAATGGAACAATAGATACTGTTTTACCCGTCCTTTCTCTTATTAAAAATCTTTATACTGGAAATGAAATTTTAAGTGATGAAGTTCATGAGAATTTTATTACCAAATATTTAATCCTACGTAATAAGATAAACGCAAAAAAAATAAATGAAGAGGAATTAGGTGTATTACTTTCTCTAGAATCTTATTTCCGAGTTTTTCCCTCATATTATTGGTCAGTGTGGGAGAGTATAAAAATCATTGATGGTACTCAGAGTAAAAATTATATTTCGGTTTTAAAAAAAGTAATTGCATTAAATCCATCTTCTGATTTATCAGTAAAAGCAAGAGGTGAAATAAAGGATATATTTGGACTTTCTAATTCTGAAAGTACAGATTTGGATTTATTGTTATTTAATCAGTTTTGAGTATTATGAAAAAAATTATATTTTTATCGTTATTTGTTTTGTTATTATGTTCTCTGTTATTTTCATGTCAACCTGAATTATCAGAAGAAGATATTACGAAGTTTTATTTAACGGCTTTAGGAAATTATCAAAATCAAAAATATGATGAATCATTGGAATATTTGGCTTTAATTCATAAATATGATCCAAATTTTTTTCAAGCGAGTTTCCTAGAGGGTAAAGTTTTATTTTTTACAGGTGATATTGATAAAGCTCAAAATATGTTCAAAAATCTTTTCAAAAAATATCCAGAATTTATTGAAGCAAAGATTTGGTATATACGAACTTTAATCATTAAGGGTGACTACGTGATAGCAAGGGAGCTTCTTGAAAAAGAAATGTCCTTTAATCAGACAGATTGGCGTATTTTTTATTTATATTCACTGTTAGAAGAAAGACAAGGAAATATTGATAAGAAAATTGTTATGTTGAATAGGGCAGAAATGGTTCTGGCTGATTCTGTAAAAGTGTACTTAGAACTTTCTGATATTTGGAATATGTTAGATCTACAAAGTAGAGCTAGCTTATATAATGAAAAAGCGAACATATTATCAGAAACTAATGCGAGTTTACATATGTTAGGCGATTATATTAATAAAACCTCAAAAAAGGATAAATAAGGATGAAAATCAGATTTACATTAATCACTCTAATTTTTTTCGTGCTTGGTTGTACTAGTCTTCCGCAGCACAAAAGTTTATATAATTACACACCTGGAACAGAACCATTTATTTATGAAATAAGAGATGTAAATGTTTCTATTGATTATGTTAATGAAAATGAAATTGCAAATCAGGTTAGAATACTAATGGAATCTTCTGTTATTTCAAATAGTGATTTACAAAATATGTCGAATGTTGTGTATATAGATTTTAATGTAGTACAACGCTCCTTTCTTCAGAATATAGATCAAAAAACAACAATTTTTATAAATGTAATTGGATATGATTCAGATAGAAATATTTTGATTAGAGAGAACTATTATGTTACCGGAAAAGATACATTTTTATCATCTGTTACTCAGTATAAATATGTATCAAAAATTACAAATAATCTCCTTAAATATCAAGAATCTGTAGAAAGATCATTTGAAAAATAATAATGAAAAAGAAAGTAACTAAATTTATAATTATTATATCATTTATTTTTAAATCTAATATATATGGCCAGATTGTTATTCAGAATTCTGAGCATGCAGTAAATATTGCGTTGCAAAATTCTAATGATTTAATTATACAAGGACTTTCAAGTTTGACAAATATGAAAATATCAAAGATGAGTTTTAGAAGTTTTCTTCCGTCATTTGATTTTTCTTTATCAAATAATCAAAGTGTCTCGAATTTTGCGACAGATAATAAAACTAAAACTTTTACTTTGTCTGCTACTCAACTCATTTATGATGGAGGACAACGAAGTTTTTCTTATAAAATAGGAAAAATTTTAAGTTTATATGCGTATAATGAATATGAGCAATCCCTCAAAATGTTTTCTTCTAAAATAATCAATCAATATTATTCTCTTCTTAAACAAATGGAAATAGTGAAAATAAAGAACGTACTTTTTTCTGTTGCAAAAGATCAGCTTGTAATAGTAGAAAGAGAAAAAGAACTTGGTTTAATTACAGAAACTAATTACTTAGAGTTCTTAATTTCGTATCTTGAAACAGAAAATGATAGGGAGGTTAGTGTTCGTGAATTGGAGCGTCAAAAGGATGAGTTTAAAGTTACACTTGGGCTAAATAAAAATATAGAAATAGAACTTATTGAAACTTATTCTGTTAGTAATACATATAAAGAATTAATTGAATATAAAAATTTTCTTTATGAGCGAATTAAAACACAAAATATAGATTTAAAAAAACAAAATTTAGAAATACTTTCAAAACAAGCACAGATAAAATATCAGAAAAGATGGTTTTTACCAACTATTGCTCTTGAAGCAAGTATGTCCTTTTCTGGTAAGGATTATCCATTAACACAACCAGATTATTCCATTCAACTATCTTTTTCTTTTGCAAATAATCCTTTTTTACCAATTGATATTAAGAAAAAAGTAAGTATTAAAAACGGTAAAATTACAAGTATTGGAGATTCAGCGTCAACACAGATTTTACCAAGCTCTACATTTACTTTAGAAGATATGCAAGAAAAACTTTATCTACAACAGTCAAAGATAAAGTATGAGCAAACAAAAAATCAACTTTATGAAACACTTTTAGATTTAGTATATGAACATGA
>JADIMY010000003.1 GCA_017694345.1 Candidatus Onthovivens merdipullorum
AATGAGTGAAAAATTTTCAAATAAAGTTTGCGGTCGAATTTAAGCAAATTACGAAGTTTTACGAACTTTTTTAAACTTTATCAAAAAATGTAGCTAAATTTGCACATGGTGTAAAATATTTACTTTTACAGTTTTTATATATAATATAAAAACTAAAAAAATTAAAAAGATATAAACTTATTAAAAAAAAGACCGCGCGAATGCAGCGGTTTCTACTCAATAGTCTAAATAAGCGATATAATCATCGAATTATTTATTCTTAGCACCAAATTTTAAGCTAAAATTGTTATCAATTTGTTATCAATTTTTTAAGAAAATGTCGATACAATCGTTCTTTTTTCTTCTATGGTGCCCACGACCGGAATCGAACCGGTATGGATTCAACATCCACAGGATTTTAAGTCCTGCGCGTCTACCTATTCCGCCACGTGGGCGAATAAATAATTTTGGTGATCCACTGGAGATTCGAACTCCAGACCCCTTGATTAAAAGTCAAGTGCTCTACCGACTGAGCTAGTGGATCAAATTGGCTGGGATGGCTGGACTCGAACCAGCGCATGACAGAGTCAAAGTCTGTTGCCTTACCACTTGGCTACATCCCAATTTGTGGTGGGAGGGGGCAGATTCGAACTGCCGAACCCGTAGGAATTGATTTACAGTCAACCGCGTTTAGCCACTTCGCTACCCTCCCAAGGTTATAGGCTAAGCATTATTTTGAATGGTGGGTGCTGAGGGACTCGGACCCACGACCTCCGCCGTGTAAAGGCGATGCTCTCCCAACTGAGCTAAGCACCCAATTGTTATCACGTCTCAACGTGCTTAAATATTATATATGAATAAAAAGAAATTAGTCAACAAAATATTTAAGCACGAAAGACAAATTTTTTACTAATCAATAGCCAGGTTTTCCGAGTAGGTGGAACATATTTTTCTTATAGATTTCTACACCTGGTTGGTTAAATGGATTAACACCTAATAAGTAAGCACTCATTGCACAAGATTTCATAAAGAAGTAGATGAGTTCGCCTAATGTAAATGGTGTAAGTTCGTTTAAATTTATTTGAATATTTGGAACATTACCACTTTCACTATGAGCATGCAATGTACCTTCATGAGCTTTACTATTTACATATGATAAATTTTTACCAGCAATAAAGTTTAATCCATCAAGATTTTCTTCATCATAAGGAATCGTAACATCTAAAGCAGGTTTATCGATATAAATAACTGTTTCAAATAAAATTTTACTACCTTCTTGAATGAATTGACCTAAACTATGTAAGTCAGTAGTAAAGACACTACTAGCGGTTAAAAGAGCTTTACCATCTTTTCCCTCGCTTTCATCAAAAAGTTGTTTCCACCATTCATTAAACATACGAAGTTTTAGTTCATAGGAACAAAGCATTTCAACTTTATAATCACATTTACTGTATAAATAAAATCTTTCTAAAGCGTATTTATAAGCATCGTTTTCTAAAATATTGGCATTATCGTATTTTTTCATTGCCTCTAAAGCACCTGCCATTAAGTCATCAATATCGATATTAGCACAGGCAATAGGGAATAAACCGACAGCAGTTAAAACACTATATCTACCTCCGACATCGTCTGGTAAAACATAAGTTTCATATCCTTCTTTAGTCGCTAAAGTTTTTAAAGCACCTTTTTCTTTATCGGTTACACAAACAATTGCCTTTCTAGCCCTTTCTTTACCTAATTTTTCTTCAAGTATCGATTTTAAAATTCTAAAAGACACTGAAGTTTCAGTAGTAGTTCCAGATTTTGATATACAACAAATGGCAAAATTACGATTTTTTAAATAATTGATAACTTGAGCAGTGTAAGTAGAATCTAAAGTATTCCCTAAATAGACAATTTTCATTCCAGTTGTTGGATAAAGTCCATTAATAGCGTCGATTGCAGCATTAGCTCCTAAATAACTTCCGCCAATTCCACAAACTACGAGTGTGTCGTAATTTTCTCTAAATTCTTTAGCTTTAGCTTTTATTCTATTAAATTCTTCTTTATCGTAAGTTAAAGGATATTTAAGCCAACCAAGGAAATCACTTCCAGCCCCGGTTCTTTCATTAATCATTTTGTCGATTTCTTTAACTTTATCTTTATAAGAAGCAAAATCGACTAATTGTTCTTTTTTGACAAAAGAAAAATCAACATTAATCATTTTCTGTTTTCTCCCTTTCTAATTCTTTATTTATCATAATTGGTAACATTTTTTCTAGTTTAGAAAAATCTATTTCTTTTAAATAACTAACAATTTTTTTACTTGGAGTAATCTCTTTAAAAGGATTTAAGTCACTTGGTAAATCTTTTAAAGAAACCGACAAAAATTTATTATTTTTATCTACTTTTTTTACTAAGACATTAATAATGTCCCCAAGTTTAAAATAACTATTAATATTATTTACAAAATTAAAAGATATTTCACTAATATGAAGCAAACCAAAATAACCACCATCAAATGATAAAAAAGCACCATATTTAGTGATTTTTGTGACAATTCCTTCAATTACATCATTTTCTTTATAAATAATATCTAAGTTCATAATTTAGTTAGCTTTTCAAAAACAAGTAAATCTTCAAAATTAGTAACTTTAAAATTGAAAAAGTTACCTTTAATAAGTTTAACTTTTTTTAAATCAATTTCAAGAATACTGATATCATCTGTATGAATTTTTTTTGATTCTATGGCTTTTAAATGTGAGTTATATAGTAAACTAAAATTGATGCATTGAGGAGTCTCAATATTAATTACTTTTTCTCTATCTATATACTTATTTAAAAAGCTATTTTTATCGATTAATGCAAGTGAATTTACGCTTTTTGTATAGACCGTACTAGCTAGATATTTATCTTCATAATTTAAAGTTTCATTAATGATACTAGGATTAATTAAAGGTCGACAAGCATCGTGAATCATTATTTTATCATTCTCATTTATTTTAAAATTATTGTTTAAAAAATTTAAAGCATTAAAAACTGATCCTTCACGGGTGCTTGCCCCATTTATTATTAAAAAATTATTGTTCTTATATAAATTAGATAAAACACTTTCAACATAATCTATATATTCTATTAAGGTAACTATTATTATTTTTTTAAAATTTTTAGTTTTATATAAAGTATCTAAAGCATTTAAAAATAAATCTCTATTATGTATTTTTATAAATTGTTTAGGAAGTTCATTATTAATTCTATCTCCCTTACCTGCCATTAAATAAATTAAGTAAGCATCGCTCATAATTCTTTTCTAATGTCTTGTCTTCTTTTTTCTAAACTTGCTTTTATTTGGATGCCATCAATTATTAATTTAACAACTTTATCTAATTCACTATTTTCACCATAATCTGCTTTACAAATATAATTAACTCTTCCATCTTCAAATAAATGAGAAACTAAATCTCTTTCGCCTTTTTTATAAACCGCAATCGAGCTACCACCATTTTCTTTAACGACAATCATACTAGGAACATCAGTAAGTCCATCACCTAGATAAATCATATTTTCATATAAAACTCTTCTAATTGGAGTTTTTTCATTTATTTCACGATCGTCATTTGATTCAATTAAACCTTTTGAGATTCTAAATATATATTGTGTTTTTTGAGTATAGTTAATCATTGTTTTAGGCCATTTTGCAGTTTTCGCCTCTTCATCATAAATATATTCGCAGCCAAAAACTTGTTTAAACTCTTTAAAAATAGAAGTGCCTTCAACAATTTCTTTATTTCCACTAGTAATTAAATAATGCTCAACTTTTAATCCTTTTTCTTCACCATACTCACTAATTCTTTTAAACCAATGCTCAACTCCACGAAAATATTTAATTGATTTTCCTTGTTCGTTTAAAAATTCTCGAGTTAACTTGATATTCTTTTTATTAGCTAAATCCATCATCATATACATATAGCCTAAAACTCGATCGATATCCATTTTTTGACAAAATTTTGTCGTTTCAGACCAAAATTGTTCAGGAGTATACCCTAAAGAAGGAATAAAAGAAAAATTTTGCATATCGGTGATAGCTAGCGTTTTATCAAAATCATACATTAATGCGACAATTGGTTTATCCATTTAAATACCTCTAGATTATTTTAACATATATTAAATATACTAGTCAAAATATGAGTAAAGAAAAAATAAGCTCTAATCGAATATTTATACATTTTACTAATTAATATTAGTTTTAAAAAATAAGTAGTTAAAGTATAATTAAATAGATTTTTTGAGGAGCAAAACTTATGAAATTTGAAGATATGCCACTAGTTGTACCTAATGTAGAAAAAATTAAAAGTAAATATGAAGAATTAGGTCATGAACTAATTAATGCTAAAGATGCTAATGAGGCTTTAAAAGTTATTTTTAAAGCATTTAAATTAAATGATGAAATAAGTAGTAACTTTACTATTATTCAAATTAATTTTTCAATAAATACTTTAGACGAAAGCATTAAAGAAAAACAAGAAAAGTGTGATGAAATAAGTCCTTTAATTCAAGATATTTCGAATAAATTTAATGATTTAGTACTTAATAGTAAATTTAGAAAAGAATTAGAAGAAAAATTAGGAAGTTATTATTTTAGATTGTTAGAAAATGAAAAAAGAACTTTTTCACCTGAAATTATTGATGATTTAGTTACTGAAAATAAATTAGTTAATAAGTATGATTCTTTAATCGCGAGTGCTGAAATTGAATTTGATGGAAAAGTTTGTAATTTATCGCAACTTGCTAAATATATGACTAATCCTGATAGAAATATCAGATTAGAAGCAGCTAAAAAATATTGGGGCTTTTTAGAATCTAAAGATGAAGAAATCGGTCAAATTTATGATGATTTAGTCAAAATTAGAGATAAAATGGCTAAGAAATTAGGCTTTTCTAATTTTGTTGAACTAGGTTATTTAAGATTAAGCAGACTTGATTATAATGCAGAAATGGTCGAAGGATATCGTAATCAAATTTTAGAATCTGTAGTTCCTGAAGTTAGTAAATTAAAGAAAGCTCAAGCAAAAAGATTAGGTATTAAAAATCCAATATTTATCGATTTCAACCTCGATTTTAAAGAAGGTAATCCAACACCTCGAGGAAATATTAACGAACTCGTTGAAGATGCTAGAAAAATGTATCACGAAATGAGTAAGGAAACAGGTGAATTCTTTGATTTTATGACTGAAAATCATTTAATGGACCTTGAAGCCAAAAAAGGAAAGATGAGTGGTGGCTATATGACTTATATTCCTAAATATAAATCACCGTTTATTTTTTCAAATAGTAATGGAACAAGTGCTGATGTTGATACTTTAACTCATGAATTTGGTCATGCTTTTCAAGGTTATTTAGGTAGTAAAATTAAAAATCCTAGTTTAAGAATGCCTACATTAGAAGCTTGTGAAATCGATAGTATGTCGATGGAATTCTTTGCTTATCCTTGGATGAATCTTTTCTTTAAAGAGGATGCTGATAAATATAAATTTTCTCATTTATCAGGCGCAATCTCATTTTTACCTTATGGTGTAGCAATTGATGAATTCCAACATTTTGTCTATGAAAATATTAATGTAACACATAAAGATAGATGCGCTAAGTGGAGAGAAATCGATAGAAAATATCGACCATATCTTGATTATACTGGATTTCCTTACTTAGAAAATGGCGGATTTTGGGTTAAACAATCTCATGTATTTGGTTCACCTTTTTATTATATCGACTATACTTTAGCTCAGGTTTTAGCTTTACAATTTAAATGTGAAATGGATAAAAATAGAGAAAGAGCATATAAAAAATATATCAAATTACTTAAACTCGGTGGACAATATCCATTCTTAGAATTAATAAGTAAAGATCATTTAAGAAATCCATTCATTGAAGGTAATGTCAAAAAAGTCATTAAACCTCAAATGAAATATCTTAAGGAATTATCTAATAAAATATTTACAAAATGATTGATAGATACGATATTAAAGAAATAAGTGATTTATTTTCTTTAGAAAATAGATACAAGACTTTTTTAGAAATTGAACTAGCTAATTTAGAAGCTTTAGTTTCTTTAAATATAGTCCCTGAAAAAGATTATTTAAAGATTAAAGCAAAAGCACAAGTTGATGTTAATAGAATAAATGAACTAGAAAAATTAACTAAACATGATGTAATTGCTTTTACTAGATCAATTGATGAAAATCTAGGGGATGAAAAAAGATGGTTTCACTATGGATTAACTTCTACTGATGTTGTAGATAGTGCCTTATCTATATTATATAAGAAAGCTAGTTTAATAATTTTAAAAGATATTGATAATTTATTAGAAGCATATAAAGAGAAAGCTCTTACATATAAAGATTTACCAGCAATCGCTAGAACTCATGGGATGCACGCTGAAATTACAAGTTTTGGTCTTAGATTTGCAAGGTTTTTTGATGAATTAAATAGAAATAAGAATAGATTTATCGAAGCAATTAATGAATTATGTTTGATTAAACTTGAAGGTGCCGTTGGTAATTTTGCTTTTATTAATAAAGATGTTGAGAATTTTGTAGCTAAAAAATTTAATTTAAATACTCCTAAAATTGCAACTCAAGTTATTGCTAGAGATAATCATACAAATTTCTTAAATGCTTTAGCCTTAATTGCTACTCATATTGAAAATGTTTCAATTGAATTTAGAAATTTATCAAGAAATGAGATAAATGAAGTAAATGAATATTTTTCTAAAGATCAAAAAGGTAGTAGTGCGATGCCTCATAAACATAATCCAATCTCATTTGAAAATATGTGTGGATTAGCTAGAGTGATTAGAGGCTATGCTTTTAGTAGTTATGATAATATTCCTTTATATCACGAAAGAGATATATCTCATTCTTCTAGTGAAAGAATAATTTTTCCTGACGCATTAGTTTTAACTAGTTATATTTTAAGAAGAATGACTTCAACTATTAAAAAATTAGTAATTAATGAAGTTTCAATTCGAAATAATATCAATTTAACTAATCGAATTATCTTTAGTGAAAGAGTATTAACTTACTTAATTGATAAAGGAATCTCTAGAGAAGAAGCTTATGATAAAGTACAAGCTTTAGTCAATGATTCTTACATAAATAATGTCGATTTTAGAGAAAACCTTGCAAAAAGCCAATATTTTTCTAAAATTTTAACAAATAAAGATTTAGATATAATTTTTGATGAATCTTTTTTCTTAAAAAATACTGATTATATTTATAAAAGAGTTGGTTTAATT
>JADIMY010000012.1 GCA_017694345.1 Candidatus Onthovivens merdipullorum
AAAAACTTTTGTAATTTTTTAAAAAAAGTAAATAGTAATCACCTTCTAGATAGTGAGAGGGGAAAACTCTCTATCAAAATAAGGAGATTGTATGGAAAATAAGGAGTATTGTTATTTAACACAAAAAGTAAATTTACGTTTAAATAAAGCTCAACAAACCTTTTTAGAAGACATGTTTTATAAGGCGAGATTTATTTATAACTATGGAGTAAATGTTTTTAACGAGACATTAAAATCAAGTGGAAAGATATTGTCTGGTGGAGAAATTAATCTTCACTTCGTTAAAAACAAGGATGGTTTTACTTTTTTAAAAGATGTTTCAGAAACTCTTATTAAACGAGTCTTTGAAAATCTAAGTAAAGCTATTATTAAAAAAGTTCACTCAGATAGCGAAGACAAAACTTTAAGATTTAAAGATGAAAAAACATTATTTAGCGAATCCTTTCTTTTAAGTTCTAGAGAATTTAAAGTTGTGGAAATTCCTAATAAGACACATCATTATATCGAGATAGACAAAAATATTAGTCCTATTAAAATCAAAGATAAATTAAGATTTAAAGATTGTCCAATTATTAATGGAACTTTTAAAAAAGAAATAGATAAATATTATTGCTGCATTTTATATAAAGTTTCACGTGAAAACTATATAAAGAAACTAAACTACCCAGTTTTAACTACGAAAAACGCTATAGGAATCGATGTTGGGCTAGCTCAATATCTTACAACATCAAGCGGCTTAAATATTGAGGCAAATAAACCATTAGAGAAAAAAATAAGAAGACTTAAAAGATTATATAAACAACTTGACCGTAAAGTTCATCCTAGAAGTGCTGATGATCCAACGCCAAAATCAAATAATTATATTAAGTTATCAAAGAAGATTGCTAAACTTCATACAAGAATTGCTAATATCAGAAAAGATAATGTTAATAAAATTGCTTCAGTCTTAACAAGGAACTTTTCAGCAATATGTATGGAAGATTTAAGTATAAAAGATATGCAAAAAAGAAAATCTTTTGCAAAACGAGCCCAGGATTTATCTTTTTACGAGCTAAAAACCAAAATCAAACAAAAATGTGCTTTACTTTCTCGAGAATTTGTCGAAGCTAATAAATTCTTCCCAAGTTCTAAAAAGTGTATTAAGTGTGGTCATATAAATGAATCTCTATCAATGTATGATAGGGTTTTTAGATGTGAGAACTGTGGTTTTGAAATCGATAGAGATTTCAATGCCGCATGTAATCTATTTAAATATATGAAAAATGAACTTAGGTGGGGGACATCTAAGTTAAAGCCTAGTGAGTTTCACAAACTTTTAAGTGATTGTGATAAAAACAAGTTAAAATACTATTTACAACCACTAGGAAGTAATCAAATCGAAAATAAAAAAGATGTGCTTGTGAGTCATGAATCACAAAGCACACCTTATAATTACGCGTGATTACTACCCATAATACATCCATTCTTTAGTAGGTAAAGTCTTTACCGAATTTATGCTTATGGAGGTCATATTATAAAATAAGCGAAAGCTTATAGACCTATAAAATAAGAAATCGTAGGAAAATTATTTCACTACGATAAGTAGTTTAGAAAGCGGTATTTACAAGATTTTCTAGCGCTGCAGCAGTTTTAAAACCGCTTGAAACGTTAATATTTGCACCATCTTTAAATAAAATTAATGTTGGGACAACACGAATGTTAAATTCAGCAGCTAACTCCTCGTGTTGATCAACATCAATTTTAATAACATTGATGTCTTGACGTTTTTCAGCAAGTTGTTCAAGTTGAGGTGCTAACATCTTACAAGGTCCGCACCGCGTAGCGTAAAAGTCAACTAAGGTCACACCCTCTTTAACTAAGCTTTTGAAATCTTGATTTTTTTCTAAATGTATTAACAACTTTTTATCCTCCTTTAAATTAAACTTACTAAGTAAGTTATTAAAAAAATGATAACTAAGTGAATTGGATAAAACAAATAATACGCTTTCTGAAGAATTTTGTTATCGCTACCTTTATTTCCGTTATAAAAATAAATAAACGGAACTGAAATTATGAAGTACGTATTGATTACGAGATCGGTGTTTAAAGTTGTGGCGTCCTTTATAAAATAGGTTAATAAATACATTAAAAGAGAAACAATCGTAATAGTAAAAATAAAGGAACTTATTCTAACATTTTTGAATAAAAGTTCTGTGTTGATTGTTTGAAGCTCTTGCTCGCTATATTTGCTTGTTAAAAGTTTTCTATATAAATAATGGATGCTAATAAACAAAACAATAATTAAAGGTGTGATAAACGAATATTGGCTCATTAGACCACTTAAAATCCCTTTTAATATGTCGTTTTCTATATAAATAACTCCATTTTGCAAAAGAAGACACAATATAAAATATAAAAGTGGTAATAAAGTGAGCATTTTAGTGTTAGTTTTTGGACTATTAAACAAATAAAAAACCAAAAGAGTTAATATTAAATCAACAAAAATATTGCCTGCTTTAAATATAATGTCTGTAAGAGCGAGTTGAGGAATTAATGAAAGAATAATTTCTCCAACCGCAACTAAGGTTCCTACTGCACCTAATCTTAAAAAATATTTTTTAATGTCTTTAGTATGATAAAAGCCTTCAATAATTAGGAAAAGGAATATAGGGAAAGAGATTCTACCAATAATTGAAAAGGAATAATTGACCCAATAGGTTGTGTCGTTTGGAAAAAATAAATAAATTATTTTTCCTATGTGATCGAAAAGCATCGAAAAACAAGCAATAAATTTTAGTTTATTCGAGGTTAAAAATTTTTTCATAATACTATCGAACTTAAAATTAATTGCATCAAAAGTGCAAATAAATTATTGGTTATGTGTGCA
>JADIMY010000013.1 GCA_017694345.1 Candidatus Onthovivens merdipullorum
ATACTAACATTAAATGAAGTTAATATTTGTTTGTGAATTAATATAAAAATTGGTATTTATGTTTAAGTTTTTATTTTAAACATTTAATAATTTAAAATGAAGCCAAAAAAGAAGCTAAAAACATTAAATGAAGCCAAAAAAGAAGCTAGAAATGGAGCCAAAAAATATTTTTACCACTCTAGAAGATAGCATTTATAAATGAAAATATCTTAGAAAAAGTCAATTTTTTCAAAAAAATTTATTTGGAAAAGTCAATTATTTTGAAAAATCTCTTGGAAAAAGTTAATTATTTTAATATAATTTATAGGGAAAAGTTAATTTTTATATTAAATATAGTTATATTAATGGTGGTTTATGCTTAAAAGAAAAATTGAAGAAAAACTAAATAGATATTATAAAGATGATAATGCTCGTATTTTAGTAATTGAAGGAGCTAGGCAAATTGGCAAAACTTTTATTATTAGAAATACTGCAAAATCAAGATACAAAAATTATATCGAAATCAATTTAAAAGTTGATTTCGATGGATTCAGAATGTTTGATAAAATAAATATAAGAAGTACAGAAGAATTTTATAATACAGTGATAGCTTATTGTCGAAAAGATTTAGGTAATTTACACGATACAATCATATTTTTAGATGAAATACAAGTTTATCCTCATTTAATATCCTTATTAAAACCATTAAGGGACGAAAATAAATATAAATTTATTTGTAGTGGTTCTTTACTTGGAGTCACAATGAACACACCTTCAACATTTATTCCAATGGGCTATATTGAAGAAGTTAAAATGTTTCCTTTAGATTTTGAAGAATTTTTATGGGCTAACAATGTTTCGCAAATAATAATTAATGAATCCTATAATTGTTTTATTAATGTAAAACAAATTCCTTTAAGTTACCACAATCTTTTAATGAAATATTTTAGAATGTATTTAATGTGTGGGGGACTTCCTGCGGCAGTAAATGATTTTCTATTAGGTAAATATATTAAGGTTGAAGAAACTTTAGAAGGTATATTTAATTACTATAAAATAGACGCATCACAATATGATAAAGAGCACAAATTAAAGATCATGAATATCTACGATTTATTGCCATCTTATATGGAAAATAAAGTTAAAAGAATGAAAGTAAGTGATATTGAAAATAAAAAAAGAGATTTTAATTATTACTTAGATGAATTTAATTATCTTCTTGATTCAGGAATCGCTTTAGGAGTTAAAGCTGTTTCAAATCCTATTTTTCCTTTATTAACTTCAAAATCGAAGAATTTAATAAAACTATATTTTAACGATGTTGGTATTTTATCTCATATTTTATTAGGTAATAGGACTGTTGAACTTTTAAATGGTAATCTAAATATAAACTTAGGATCGATTTATGAAACTTTTGTTGCACAAGAATTAAATAGCCATGGTTTTGATTTATACTATTTTGATTCAAAAAAAGTAGGGGAAGTTGATTTTTTAATTAATTACAACAAAATACTTAATGTTTTACCTATTGAAGTTAAATCGAATAATGCTAATTATAACTATCGATCAATTCCTAAATTAGTCGATAAAAATGGTAACTATAAGTTATCTATGGGATATATATTTTCTAATGATTTTAATATAACTACTAATAATGACATTACTAAATACCCTATCTATATGGTTATGTGGTTAAAAAATAAATAGTTAATGCTAGTATTAGGAAGATAAAGGTTTTTAAGAAGATAGATTTTTTTAGTATTTTATAAATCTAATTTAGTGAAAGTAATAAAGCTTAAGTAACTTCTAATCTATACTTAAAGATTATTAAGATAGTTAGCGACAATTTCTTCTAAATCTTTTTTAATCTTCTTAATTATATTAACATTATTATCTCGACCAACTAATGAATCTAAAGAGATATTATAGTAATCAGCAATTTTTATGGCTTGAGATAATTTCATTTCATAGAATCCGTTTTCCCAATTAAAAACAGTTTGTTTACTAACTCCACAAATTTTAGCAATATCTTCTTGAGTTTCATTATGTAATTCTCGATAATACTTTAATTTAGTTGTCATATTATTTTTACCTCAAAATAATATTTAAGTGAAACTTGACTGGATAATATAAAAATTAAGGTGAGCTTATACTAAATAAATGAAAAATTAAGCTAGGCTTATATTTAAGTCAAGGTGAGTTTATATTGAGTATCTAGATAAATTAAAGTAATATTAAGTATATTTATGATTAATAAAACTTATTTTAAAAAGAAATATGCTGATAAATATGGAGGATATAATCTTAAAAGTATAGTAAGTAAAAATGGACTATATTCTTATAGTTTTATTATTAAAAATAAAACTGTCAGCTTAATAAATGGATATAAATTTACGATTAGTAAAATAGATTTACTTAAAGAGTTAAATCAAAACAATATTAAAGTAGTTAAAAATAAAGATAACTATAAAGTATATTTAAAAGTTAGAGATTAAATAGTAACTATAAATATTTTTTAGCATCACTAAGAGCTTTTTCGATTGTATCATCCATATCAAAATATTTATAGTTACCAAGTCGACCCCCAAAAATAACTTTCTTTTCTTTTTTAGCTAGTTCTAAATATTTATTATATAGTTCGTTATTTTTAGTGTCGTTAACTGGATAATATCTTTCTTTACCTAAAGTGTATTTTTCAGGATATTCAGTTGTAATTATAGTAGTAGAAGAATTAACTCCTTCAAAATATTTATGCTCAATAATTCTAGTATAAGGAACATCAATATCGGTGTAATTAATTACTGCATTATTTTGATAGTGTTCTTTGTCGATTTTTTTAGTTTCAAATCTTAAAGAGCGATATTCTAGTTCACCTAAAGAGTAATTAAAATATTCATCGATTGCTCCAGTATAAACGATTTGTTTAGCAATTTTTTTATAGTAATCTTTATTCTTTAAAAAGTCTTCATTTAGTTTAACATCAATTCCTTCGAGTAATTTATTGATTAATAAAGTATAGCCACCAAGTGGTATACCTTGATAAGTATCGTTAAAATAGTTGTTATTAAATTCAAATCTTAAAGGAAGTCTTTTAATGATAAATGAAGGAAGTTTATTACATGGTTTACCCCATTGTTTTTCTGTATAACCTTTAACTAAAGTTTCATAGATTGTTCTACCGACTAAACTTAAAGCTTGTTCTTCTAAATTATTTATTTCCTTGATATTTTCTTTTTTAATTTCTTCTTCAATTTTCTTTTTGGCTTCATTAGGATCCATTATTCCCCATAAATCAAAATAGGTATACATGTTAAAAGGCATATGGTAGTATTTTCCTTTATAAAAAGCTAAAGGAGAATTAATAAAGTCATTAAATGTAACTAAATTATTAACATAATCCCAAATTTCTTTATTTGAAGTGTGAAAGATATGGGCACCATATTTATGAACATTTATTCCATCTATTTCTTCAGTATAAATATTTCCTCCAACATGATTTCTTTTTTCGATTACTAACACCTTTTTATTTTTCTTTTTAGCTTCATGGGCAAATGTAGCTCCATACAATCCACTACCCGCGATTACATAATCATATTTTTTAGTAAACATACAAATACCTCTTTTTATAAAAATAATTGAGTTTTGCAGGGTTTTTTACTTAAATTACAAGTTAATTTAAAAGTAACCATAAACAGAAATTATTTTTTATAAATTTATTTTATCAAAACAAAAAGACTAAATCATTGATGAAATAATTATTTATTCAATAAATTTTTATTACATTAAACCAAAGTGTTGATATTTTTAAAATCAATATCATCACTAATTTGCTTGGAGTAATGGCATAAAATCTTTCTCGTAAGCTTGTCGTAGGATAAGATTAAATGACGGATTAATCGTTTCACTTCAGGATATTTCTCTCTTCCTCGCCTTGCTTTATATAAAATTAGGTGAATCAATTGAGATAATTATCTATGTACCTAAACTACACGCCTATAAATCGAGTGAAAAATCTAGATAGTCAAGCGAATAAAAAGTTTACTCTTTTCATTTTTTCTCTAAAATTTTCGTCTTTAATATCACATTTAATTCCATCATTGACTAATTCTAATTGTTTAATAAGCAGATTATGATTTTTGCCTTTATGTGAATTAAAGGTGATTTTTGTTCAATTATATTTTTGAATGCTTTATAGATTTTCCTTGCTGATGAATGACCATTTCCAATTCGCTTTAAAAAAATTTGCATATATTGATCTACTGCCACTGCAATACAAATTTGGTCTTTACTTAATCCTCTTTTTCTTGTTTCACCATCTTTATATGAAATGCGTGGATCCTTAATGTAAAATTCATCTATCCAAACCCTTCCACGAAGTTTAACATTATTCGATATTTTGTCGACAGTATCATATATTTTTCTTCTCAAAGAAATGTTTTTTGTTGACTGAAATTACAAATTTCAGAAAGTAATTCTAACTGAACATTGTCTACAATAAAACTAACAATAAAATAAATTTAATAATCCACCTCAGAAACGGTCACAGAGCAAGTGGCACTCTTGTCGCCAGGCTTGGCGGTGATTGTTGCAGTTCATTCTGCAACTATAGTGATGACACTATTGAAAACTGTGGCTATCTTATCATTGGAAGTAGACCAAGTGAAAGTTTTTCTACTCCTAATAGAATAAAAACAAAATTAAAAGATTTGTTTTAAATTTTTTATATAGATTATTCTCCTCCGTTTTTAAAACAAAAAAGCCATCTATATGATGTCCAGTTATCGAACAAAATTTAGATGGCTTATTAAAGTTATTATAGATTTAATTCAGGGTAGAATATACATGTGATTTATTATCTAATAAAAAACCTGAATAATTAAATTCAGGTATAAGTTACTTAGTGGTGCCTCAACGCAGAATCGAACTACGAATAGATCCTTACCATGGATCCGTTATACCACTTAACTATTGAGGCGTAGCGTTTACGCCTCAATATATTAACATAAACTAGATTAAATGTGCAAAAGAAATTGATAAATTTTTTGTTTGTGATATGGTAATTGTAATTTCAATGATATATGAATTTGTTTAACAAGATGTCCCTTATGTTATCACTAAAAGTAAGTAATTAGGAAATACATAATAAATGAAGTGATAACCTAAAAGTAGGCACAGAAATCATTTTTTGTAGATATAGTTGTTCTATTAAAAGAACATATAGAATTAAATAAAGAAACACAAATGTCGGCAAAAAGAAATTTAAAAAAGATGTATATTAGACATAGAAGGTTATAAAAATAAACATATGAGTTATTATTTGTATGCTGAAAGATTTGATATAGGAAAAAGAGTATTTTCAAAAGAAATAGATTCTTAAAAAGCAGCTTCAATATACCAACATTACTTTTAATGTTAAAAAAGTAATTTGACTTTTTTTAAAATATAAATGTAAGCGCTTACATTGCGCGTTTATATAGCCAAAAGGAGAATCTATGAGGGGCAAAATATCAGTATTATTCATATCTATATTATTTAGCTCTTTTTCTTTAAATAGTATAAAAAATAAAACTGATAGAACTTATGACACTCAACATAATATCATTAAAGAAATAAGAATAGATGAAAATAGTGATACTACTTTAAAGATAGCTTTAGAAGGTACAGTTTTATTAAAAAACGATTATAATGTTTTACCTTTAAAACCAACTGATGATATTGCTATTACTAATTATAATGATGCTATTTTTGGTGGTGGAGTTATCATAGATATTTTAATAAGTTTAGGTTTATATTTCTTGTTTAAAAAGAAGAAAAATGTGAAGTAATTCACATATAAAATAACAATTTCATTTATTTAAAAGAAAGGAGGTTATAAATGAAAAGAAAAGGTTTACCTGTAGCAATCCTCTGTGGTGGATTACTATTCGGATTAGTAAGCGTATCTTTGATGTCTTGTGGTGATGAACAAGTTACTAGATATGCTGTTACATTTAATTATAGTGAAGATTTCACTATTAATGGGATTAATGAATCTGGGTATGCTGCAAATGAAACAGTATCATTTACTATTACTGTAAACGATAGCACTAAAAAAGTTGGAACTGTTACTAGAGATGGTGAAACTTTAACACCTAATGGTACAACTTATTCGTTTGTTATGGGGGAGGCTAATACAAGTATTGTCGTGTCATTAGTACCTAATGTTATCGTTGAAAGTGTAGAAATTACAGGGAAAAATGGAGCTATTGTTGAGACTGATATTTTTGATAATACACAAATTCAACTTGAAGCAAATGTTGTAACTAATAATGTAATCGAAGGCGATGATGAAGTTGACTGGAGTTTAAGTGATACAAGCTACGCTAGTATTGAAGATGGTTATTTAATTATCGACAATATGAGAAGTGATGAAGCGAAAGAACTCACTGTTACTGCAACTAGTATTTATGATGAAACTAAACATGACAGCATTACCTTTACAGTTAATCACAGTATTATTAATTTAACTACATCTTATGCCAGATGGAATAAAACTGATGAAGAAGGTGGCGGTGTAGAACAAGATGAACTTGATTTAGTTGACTATAAAACAGACGGTTTAATTATTCAAGATGGGGAAGAAAATGATTCAGCTTTAATTTTTAATGATATTCATAGTACAAAATTTTATATTGAAACTGAATTTAAAATTACAGGTCTTAGCGCAAATGATAAGTATCCTAAAATTGGCTTAATGATAGGAACAAACGATAATGGTACATGGAATCAAGCAGGAACAAGACATGGATTTTTCTATTTTGATTCTAACACACAAAATGGCAATAAAAATTGGAATACATTTGCTTTTATTGATAGCAATGAAAGTGATGGTTGGAATTGGAATTCTAGTATTGAAAATAGCTCTAGATTCACAGCTGAATCTGTTACATACAATGAATGGGTCAAAATTGGTCTTATAAGGGATGGAACTGATTATTATTTACTGGCAGGAACTAGTAAAGATAATTATTCAAGCTATGGAATTAAGCGAAAAATAAGTTGGAATGGAATTTCTGCTAACACAGAGACATATGCATGGTTTGGAGGTTGGAGAGGCGCTTATGAAGCTAGAAATTTAAAAGTTCTTTTAGGAACAGAAGTTGAAGAAGAGTTTGGACCTCAATCTTTACAAGTCAAAACAAATAGAACTTTAATTTACAAGGGAAATACTGCGCAAATTTCAGTTTCCAATAACGATTCATATTTTAATAAAAACTATTTAAAGTATTCATCAAATGATGAAAATATTGCTACTGTTGATGAAAACGGTTTAGTTACTGCTGCTAGTGATTTAACAGGGACAAAAGAAGTAACTATTAAAGTTACTTACGATAATGGTGTAGAAAATCCATTGACAAGTGAAGTTAATTTAACTATTACAGATGATGCTGCAGCAGATATTAGGCTAGATGGATCCTTAGATGACGGGCTACGGAACAGCGTTAATGAACATACATTTAAGTTAAATATTGGTAAAGACAATAGTGCTGATGAATATGCGATTTTTTATGGTAAAAAGAATGTAGATGGTCTTTATATTGCTGCCGACTACTATGTTAAAGAATTAAAACATAATAGTAATGATTGGTGGCAAAATGATAACTTTGAATGTAGATTTCATAATGAATACGGATCAGAAGGTGGTATAGGTCAGCTTTGGATTAGTACAGCAAATGTAGGCAGTGCTAATTTTGATGAATTTGCTGTTTCACAACCTGTTTTAAATGAGGAAACAGGATTATATAATATTCATTTTGAAACTGTAACTTATTATAGTAGATTTGGTATTCAACATGTAACAGAAGATGATTATATTGGATTTAGTGCTGGCATTAATAATACTAAAGGGTGGCATGCTACCTATAACCATGATAATGATACTTACGGTCATATTCAAAATATGGGTATATATATTACGGAAAATGGTTTAGAAGAAAATATTCCATTTACTTGTAGAGAGCACGAACTTTATTCGATTTACGATAAATTACCTACTTGTTTAGAAGCAGGTACCATGCATGAAGAATGTATGCATTGTGACTATTCAGGAGAATCAATAGAGATTCCTGCTAGTGAAGAATATCATCAATGGGTAATTACTGAAACCACTACTGAATCAACTTGTTCATCACACGGAACTGGGAGTGCTGAATGTAGTGTTTGTGGTGAGACAACTGCATCATTACCTTTAGATCCTAATAAACATACAAAATGGAATGAAGAAGCGGGGATATGTGATGATTGTCATAATTATTATAATGAACCAACTAATTTAGTTGCTGAAGCATGGACTTTAGGTGGATTTAATAAAAACTTTAATAGTGCTGAGGACTTCAATGTTACGATTAATCTCAACACAAAACTTTCAACTAATTTAGGAGCGACAATGTATCAAGCTTTTGTTGGAGATATTTGTAGTATTGGATGGGCTAATGGTGGAATCTCTATTAACTCAGGTGCTTCTTCATGGGGGGCTTGGGGTGATAAAACTGATTATTTAAGAGTTTTAAACAATAAATTTGGAAGTGGTAGTAATAGCGATTTAGTCGAAGCTTATAAAGATGCTGATGTTGAATTAAATGTTGATCGGAGTACTGAAAGTAATCGTATCACATTAAACGCAATAGTTACATCTAATGTTGAAGGATACGAAGATGGCTTTGCTCAAATTTTATTAATTAGTGGAAAAACAACCAATAGAAACGGTATCACTGTAACAATAGGTGCTGAAAAAGCAAATGTTACATTTTATAGTGCATATTTAAATGAAGGCAAATTGCTATAATATAAATAAAGACTTAGCAATAAAAATCAGGGAGGAATCCCTGATTTTTAATCTTTTTGAGATAATTTAGGTATTTATTTTATTAAGCAGTCGTCCCTTCAAAATATTGAACATTTACTTTAATATTTATCATTTTTTTATTTAAATTGCCCTTATTAATTAGATTTATCAATATTTCAAAACTTTTTTGAATAATTTCATCAGCATTAGGAGCTACACTACTAACCCTAATAGGATAGACATTACTTTCTTGAGTGTTGTCGTAGCCGATAATTTTTATTTTTTTGATTCTTTCTTCAAAATTTTCGTAAATAATTCGTAAAACTTCATAAGCAAGTAAATCGCTAAAACAAAAAATACCATCAATATTTGGGTTTTTATTTAAAGTTTCAATTAATTGTGATGAAGCATTATTTGTTCTTGTTCCAATAATTATGTGATCTTGATCTAGATTATAATTTTTAAGATTTAATTCATCTTTAAATCCTTTTAATCTTTGCTTATCTATTTCTAATTCATTGTGTTCTGTAAAATATAAAAATTCATGAGAATTTTTATTAATTAATGTTTTAGCAGCGAGTTTGCCGCCTTCATAGTCATCAGAATATATTGAATTTATGTTAGTAGGTCTTCCATCTCGACCAATTAATAAGAGTGGTAGATTAAAACTGTCGATTAAGTTTTTAGCTTCTAATGTTGGCTCAATAAAAGTTAAAATAGCAGAAACTTGATAAGATATCGCTTTTTTAGCGATATCTATTGATAGATGTCCAATATGCCAACTATCAGCAAAAATCATAGCATCATAATTTTTGCTATATAAGTAATTAGATATTTTTTCTAGCATCATCGAATAGTATGGATTAGTTAAATTATCGTAAACAATTGCGATAACATCAAGCTTGCCACTTCGCAAAGTTTTAGCTCTTATATCTGGTATATAGCCAAGTTTATCAGCTATTTTTTTTACTTTATTTTTAGTTTTTTGCGAAATGCTTTTACTATCTTTCAAAGCTTTAGAAACTGAATTTATAGAAATGCCCGCCTTTTTAGCAATGTCTTTTAAAGTAATCTTCTTTTTAGCTACCATATTTTTAAATTATCATTAATAAAGTTTTAAAGCAACAAAAAAGTAATTTTATTTAATTTTAATAACATTAATTATAATGATATTATAAAATATTACGACTATGTCGTATTAATTACATTTTTTAGATTATCGTTAACCTAAAGTATGTAGACAATTGAAAATAAATTTAATATTATAAAATTGCTTAAAGCAAAAGGAGCAATTATATGAAAAAATTTTTACTAGCTTTTAGTTTATTAACACTAAGTTCTTTTGGCGTTGTTTCTTGTAAAGATTCAGAAGAAGTGAAAGTATTTGTTGTTACTTTTGACGTTGATGGTATACAAACAACTGTTAATGTTAATCAAGGTGATTTACTTACTAAACCTGAAGATCCTAAAAAAGACGGATATAATTTTATTGGATGGTTTACTGACAAGCTTTTAACTGAAGATTCTAAATTCAATTTTGACAATCCTATTAACGAAAATATAACCTTATATGCAGGTTTTGAACCAATTCCGAAAACTTATTATACAGTGACTTTTGAACTTAATGGTGGAAGCTTTGTTAATGGTGAAAAAGAAGTGCAAATAGAAGAAGGAATGCTTGTTACTAGACCAAGTGATCCTATTAAAGAAGGGTACACCTTTACTAATTGGTATAAAGATAATAATGGTCAAGAACTTTTTGATTTTTTAACTCCAATTAATGAAGATATAACAATCTATGCAATCTATGAAGAAAATAAAGTTGAAACTAGATATGATGTAGTTGCTTCTAGTTTTAAAGAAGGACATAGAGCAGATTATGCAGTGGACGAGGACACCAATTCTTATTGGGAAGCAAACAATAATGAGGAACAAACCTTAACATTTGACTTAGGTGAAGTTAAGTCCGTAAATAAGGTTTCTCAAGAATTCAATGATTTATCTACTTGGACATTTACTATAAGTGGATCCATTGATAACCAAAATTATGCAACAGTAATGGAGACTAATAATTCCGTTGGCACAAAATTTGAAAAAGATATCGAAGGTTATTATCGATATATTAAACTTACGATTGCTCCTGGTGAAAAACTTGCAACTTCTAAAGATTTTATTATTTCTTTTAACGAGTTAAAAGAAGGTAGCAATTTATCATATGGTATGAAAGGTGTTGCTGATTGCTGGAGTGGTGGATTTGAAAGCGAATTGATGTTTGATGGAGATGAAAATACATATCATTGTTGTTCTTCACCACACGAAAATCATTATATGGGTTTTGAAAATGTTGACGGCTTAAATTACTATGTAAAATATATTGAAATAGTTTTTCCGGATGCAGTAGATCATAAATTTTATTTAGATTATAGAGATGGTCTAACTGGTTCATGGATAACTCCAGAAGGCGGAGATTATACTAATAATATTGAAAATATTAAAACAGTTAGAATAGACATAAATAATTATATTAGTGCAGCTTTGCTTCATTATAATTCTAATAGTGCATCAAAATGGCCTGCTATTAGTGAATTTAGAGTAGTTGGTTTTAAGGAACTTAATAAAGATACAACTCCTAATTTAGTAGATAACAAAAATATTTATGATTTAGGTTCCTTATGCTATATAGATAGAATTAAAGTTTCCAATATAAGCGAAAATACTAAAGTAGAAATATCAATTGATGGAACGACTTATGAAGAAGTTAATCTAGAAAATACTGAGAACGGCTATATTCTAATAGATAAGGAAGCCAGATATTTAAGAGTAAATAGTGATACAACTTTATCAATTTTCGGGACAAAATATGAAAGAAATTTAGCAGTAAATCTTTTACCAATTGCAACAACTCATTCTAGTGATTCAGGTTTTTGGGAAAACATGATGACAATGAATAAAGATTGTAAAGAAGCTAATACTAGATATTGGTGTACATCAAATTTTGAAAATACCGATACGATTGAATTAGATTTAAATAATGAGTGTCTTGTTGACAAAATTGTTTATAAGTATCAAGACCCTCTTAGCGAAGGTCAAAATTCATATAAACTAAAGATTGAAGTTAGTAGTGATAAAGAAAATTATGTTACTTTACTTGATACAACAGAAAATGGCGCTTCAGGTCAAGAGTTTATTGCTAATAACAATAATAACTTAACTAGGTATATCAAAATAACTACCCAATATGTTGGTGGATGGACAAACTGCAATACTTTAGCAGTTTATGGTTATGGCTCAACTAAATAAGTAATTTATGAGATTAAATAGATCTATATTTACTTCTATTTTACTTTTATCAATATACGGACTAAGTTCTTGTAATGATAAAAGTAATAATGAAGATTATGAAGTTAAGTTAGAAACTTACGGCGGACAATTATCTAATTTCACAATAACTTTTAAAGAAGGAGAGACTCTTTCTAATTTGCCTATCCCTACTAAAGAAGGTAATAAATTTATTGGGTGGTATTATGAAGATACATTTGTAACACAAGCTATAGAAGGAGATCCTATTAATAGTGATATAACTTTATATGCAAATTATGTTGAAGTTGAATATATAAATTCAATAGATGATTTGAAAAATATAGACCCAAATAAAAACTATGTTTTAAATAATGATTTAGATTTTAATGGTAATGTTATTAATCCTATCGGGGATTATAAAACTCCATTTAGTGGATATTTCTTTGGAGAGAATCACAATATTAAAAATTATCAATTACAATATAACAAGTATAATGGTTTATTTGGTTATGTAACTGGAAAAATTTATGATTTAAGTGTTATAACAGATATTAGTTATGTTGCTGATAATTCAAATTTTGTTGGACTTTTAGCAGGTTATTTATATAAAGGAGAGGTTTTTAATTCAAGGTGTGAAGGACAAATTATTATTAATTCATCAAGTGAAAATGGTCAAAGTTATATTGGTGGATTAATTGGCGAAAATGAATCTGGTAATATCAATAGGTGTTATAGTAATGTTTCTATTTCTAACACAAATGATAATAGTAGTTATGTAGGAGGATTAGTTGGATATAACGGTGGAGGAAAAGTTTTTGAATCAATTATTAAAAATAGTTATGCTTATAACTCTACAATTAATGTTACTTCAAACAAAGAAACCTCCTCGAGCTATGTAGGCGGCATTAGTGGATATAACTTTGGAACAATAGAAAAATGTTTTACTTTTGATATGAATTTAATTAGTAAAACAAGCGAATATTATGCTTTTTGTGGCGGAATATGTGGCGATAATAATGGCGGTCTTATTAAAGATTCATTTAGTAGTTCTAATGTTAAGGTAATTAGTGATAGTGGAACCACTTTTAGAGGTTTGATAATGGGTCGAAATTTTGTTTCAACAAAAACACCATTAAGCGGGACATATTCTAATTGTTATGGCTATGAAGGAAGTAAGATAAGCTATAGTTTAAGCAATAAAGAATCTTTATTAACAAGCAGGCATTATCAAACAGTTGTACCTTTAGCTAGTTATGAAGAAATAAGTAAAAAAGACTTTTTTATAAATACTTTATCTTTGAATGAATTTTTAGTTAAGGACGATTATTATCCATCACTAGGTAGTTCATTTTTTAAGATTAAAGATGTTGATGATTTAGGTTTACCTTCTAATCCAATTGAAATAAAATCAATTACTGATTTAATGAATATTGATACAAATAAATCATATATATTAAAGAATGATTTAGATTTAAGAGGTAAAGATTTTATTTCAATAGGAACTTATGATTTACCTTATTATGGAGTATTTGATGGTAATAACCACACAATTAAATTTGATGTTACTAAAGATAATTCATTAGGATATTCTTCTTTATTTGGCTATTTAAATGGAACAATAAAAAATTTAAATACTATCGCAAATATCGATTTAATATCAAATAATAATTTACAGCATTATGCTAGTGGAATGGTTAGTTATGCTACTAATAGTTACATAAATAATTGTAATAGCGAAGTAAATATAGACATAAGTTCAAATGGAGTTATTGCTAGTGGTATAGTTTCTTATAGTGAGGATAGTGAAATTTATGGTTGTTCTTCAAGTGGAATTATTAATACAAACTCAACCAATTATTCAAATTATGCTTCAGGAATTGTAGGAATAAATGATGAAGGGTTGATTAAAGAATGTTTTAGTATCATTGATTTAAGCTTAAAAAGTGAAGAGATTGCTATTAGTGGAGGAGCTGTTGCAAAGAATTTAGGCAAAGTTTACGATTCTTATTCGATTAGCAATATTAAAACACTAGGAGCTATAAACGAAACTAATATTGGTGGTTTTGTAGGGTTAAACAAAAATGGTTATATTTATAATTCTTATTCGATTAGTAATTTTGAGAAAAATAACGAGGCAAATCATGATTTAATTGGTGGATTTGGTGGAGTTAACATTGATGGC
Organism: Candidatus Onthovivens merdipullorum; assembly: GCA_017694345.1. Classification (GTDB taxonomy): domain Bacteria; phylum Bacillota_I; class Bacilli_A; order RFN20; family CAG-826; genus Onthovivens; species Onthovivens merdipullorum. The sequence continues at coordinate 14,286 of JADIMY010000013.1, forward strand.
AATGTATCAAATAGTTATTTTCAAGTAAACGAAGGAATAAAATACAGTTTTGGGAGTAGCGAAATTGATGTAGAAATTACTAAAGTGAATGATGAAGAGCTTAAAACTTTATCAACCTTATTAGGTGATAAATTTGTTGATAAAACTGATGGTAGACCACATTTAAAGATTGAGGATAATTTATGAAAAACAAGTTATTACTTTGTAGCACTTTTTTATTACTAATTCCTTTTGGCTTTGTAAGTGAAGTTAAAAACGAATCTAACCTTAATAATATATACTTTGAGAATAATATGATATATAAAAATATAGAAACAAACGGAGAAAACATCGAACATAAAATTAATGATGCTTTCGACAACAACTTTAATACTTATTGGTTAAGCGACAAATTAACTGATGCCACTTTACTTATTGATTTAGGTGAGCAAAGATCTTTAAAAGGTGTGTCCCAAGTTTTTCTTGATGAAGATACTTGGTATTTTAAGATATTAGGGTCTATTGATAATATCAATTTTTTTGAAATAGTTAATAATAGCCATGGCGAATTTGGTAGAGTTTTTGAATATAGCGCTAAAGGAATTGCTAGATATATCAAATTGGAAATTTATAAATCTCAAAATGGATTTTTTCCTTCTAGTAAAGAATTTTTAGTTAATTATGTTTCATTAAGCGAAGGAACTAATTTAGTTTTAGATTTTAAAGGTTATTCATCTTCTCATTTAGAAAATTATGAAAGTCATAAAGCTTTTGATGGAGATACTGGTACTTATTTTTGTGCTTCTAATGAAACTTTCCCTCAAAATATTGGAGTAGATTTACAAAATAATTCTTATGTAAACAAAATAAAACTAGCTTTTAAGGATTATGGTACTTATGGATTTTATTTAGAAGTTAAAGAAAATGGTATATTTAAAAAAATTTATGAAACGAGTAACTTTAATGGAAGTTACATCGAAATAGAATTAAATAAAGTTATTAGTGAAGCTAGATTAACTTTAACAAAAGGTCCAGGATGGGCTTCGGTTGTTGAATTTGAAATTTTTGGTTTTAAACAAGTTAATACTTCAAAAGAAAGTGAAGTATTAGATTTAAATCAAGAAATGATTATTGGGAAAATCATTTCTAAAAATTCCAATTTTGAAGGGTCAATTGATGGCATAAATTTTACTACATTAAATACAAATAAAACTAACATTGTTAGATATTTAAGAAATATTAACGAAGATGATTTACTTTTTGCTAATCCATTAAATCAGAATCTAACGCTTAATTTATCTACTAAAACAAGTGATTATATTGATGAAGAACATTCAGCTAATTTGATATTTAAAAATGATTCGAATTTAGATGAAAGTTATTATCAAAGTGAAACTAAAGGTGGTACTCATTATATAAATGTTGATTTAGGAAGAATAGTTAATTTTGATCATCTGGAAATTGGATTTTTAGAAGAAAAAATTCATCATTTTAAAATTGAATATTCTTTAGATGGCGAAAATTATTTTGTTCTTAAAGATTTTTTAACTATCGACTCTAGTTTTAAAGACTTGATAATTGGAGATGATGATGTAAAAAATGTTCGTTATTTTAAAATAACTTTAGAAGTTAATGATGATGAATATGCGACTTTAAAGAAATTTAATGTTTATGGAAATGGTTCACCTATTAGAGAAAATTGGTGGCAAAATCATAGTGGTGTAATTCGATATTATCCAAAACTTCAAGGAATTACGCTTAGAGAAATTACTGAAGACTTAGATAAAATTAGAAATAGTGGTTTTAAAGTTATTGAATTACATCAGCCTTATGAAGGAATTGCCGATATTTGGGCAGGATTAGGAAACACCAATAACTATCAGGTGGATCCCTTAATCGGCAATTTAGAAGATTTAAAACTTTTACTTTTAGAAGCTCATAATAGAGGAATTAAGGTTTTCATGTTTGGCAATGTTGGATATGGTAAATATAACGCCGAATACTTTAAAAAAGCATGTAAAGATTACGCTTTAGGAATTGATTCAAAGGAGAGAAACTGGTTTGTATTTTCAGATAGTTGTCCTGATCCAACGAAGTGGTTTTGGAGTGATTTAGCCAACGCCTATTACTATTGTTATTGGGATGATAAAGGGACTATACCTACATTTAATTTTAATAATCCAGAATGGCAAAAAGAAACCAAAAAATATATCTCCTATTGGAGTGATTTTGGAATGGATGGAATAGGGCTTGATGCACCTGATGTATATTATTGGGGTAATTCAAATCGAACTGAAATTACCTATCTTGCTATTACTAACACTTTAAAAAGTCATAATATGTTTTGCTTACCAGAAGGAACAGGAGATACGATAAATATTTCTCTTTATAAATATAATTGTGTACAAAATTATACCATGAGTAGCTGGGGAGGAGGAGCAACTTCTTTAGGACTAGAAGCAGCAATGAATCATAGTGTTAAAGGAGTAGATGATGGAGTAAAAGGAGTTAGAGATACAGCTGTTGCCTTGGGAGGTGTTTCCATGGACTGTATGAATTTTGAAGATTGTTACGACTTTGCTTCTAGTAGCGAAAGAATATTAGAATGCGCACTTGTAACATCTACTGGTCATATTTCGTTTTTGCATTCAGGCACTGATAGCAAAATTGGTCAAGATATAATGGAAACTTGGGATGAAGATACTCAAGATAAAATTCATACTTTGTTTGGATTACAAAATTCTTATCAAGCTTTAAACCCAAGTGGAGCTCGATATAAATTAATTACATCAAACGAAGATAGATGTTATGCTTTTTATAAATCGAGCCTAGATGGGAATAGTAAAGTTTTACCTGTATTTAATTATTCAAATAGCGATATTGAATTACAAATATTTATAGACAATACACAATTTGATAAAGATAATTTATTAATTTATTATGGCTTTAGAGATGAACAAATTGAGGCTAAGATCTCTAATGGTGTTTTAAAAGTACCTATGAAAGCAAATTCTTATAGGATGCTTATATTGAGGTAATGATATGAAAAAAATAATATTATATTCAAGTTTTGCATTGTTATTTAGTGGAATATTAAGTTTTTCTAATAAAAGCCATGAGTTTAATCTAATGGAAAATAATTCTTTGAATTCTTTTAATGATGATTATTTTGAAAAAAGTGAAAGTGATACTAGGCTTGTTCTAACTTCTCAAAATAAAAATTCTATCGCTTATTCAGGATGGGAAGCTAGTTATAGTAATGAGGGAATAACCTTATTTATCGAATTCATGGATGAAGACTTGTATTATGGAAATATTTATGATATTGGATATGATGATAATGTAGAGTTTATTATTAATGAAGTAACTACTGAATCTAATTGGTCAATAAGTAAGACATTTCATTTTTTAATTAATCCTGAAGGTAAAGTTTACTTTCAAAAAGCCAATAGCACAAATTCATTTGGAGCTTCGTTTGATCCTTATTTAAGAGCAGTTAATGGTGAAAATATAATTTACACTTGTAGAGTTAATGATAGAGAAATTGACGGTTATAATGGTTTTAAAGTTTCAATTTTTCTTAGTTATGATGTTTTAAATACAACTTATGAAGATGGTTTCGGAAATTTAGCATTTTGTCCTGGAATGAGAAACACTCATATTTATGGTAAAGATACAATTTGGACGAGTTATTCAAAAAGAGGATGTAAGCGGAGTAATAGTAGTAGTTTTGTAAAAATAAATAGCGACAACACTTTTTCTGCTTAATACTTAGTTTCAAACATTATTTATAATGTTCGATTAATGTATGTTTAATATTCATAATAATAATGTAAGCGCTTTCAATTTATTAAGCGCGTTTATTTAGGAGGAAAATTGAAAATGAAAAAAGGCAAGTTTTCATTATACATTCTCTCAGCCACACTTTTAGTGGGATTAGGAGGAAGCGTCCTTGTAGGTTGTAATAATAAAGAGGAAGAACAAGCCATTGTAGTTTCTGCAGTTGAAATAACTGATGCAGATGGTTATGAACCTGATACAACCGTAATGGATAATAGTGAAATTACTTTAAAAGCAAATGTCACAAGTAATTCTACCGATGCTCAAGCCAGAAGAGTAACTTGGACTTCATCAAATAATGATGTTGCTAGTGTCGCTAGTGGTTTGGTGACATTTTATACCGTTACTGAAAATACTGAAGTAACAATTACTGCAACAAGTAGAAGTGATACAACTAAATCAGACTCAATTACTTTCACAGTAAAACATGGTGTTATAAATACTTATAATTCTCGACCAGTCGGTGGGCTTGATATTACCGATTATGTAACTGATAATACAATCTCTCAAGAAGATAATGTCCAAGATACGGCTATGGTTTATAGTGATGTCTATAATAGTGATTTTTATGTTGAAACAGAAATTAGAATTGAAAATACTAATGATGAAGATTTATATCCAAAATTTGGTATTATGGTTGGCACTAGTGAATATGGTGCTTGGCAAGATGGCGATAATAAATTTGCAATGTACTATGTAGACTTAAATAAAGCAAGTTATGGCAACTGGAATACATTAGCTTTTGTTACCAATAACGAAGCTCTTAATGACTGGTCATGGGGTAGTCAAACAGAAAATGCTTCAAGATTCAGTGTCACAACAAGTGTTAAAGAAAAAAGATATTTCAAACTTGGTTTATTAAGAGAAGGTAGTGATTATTACTTATTCTATGGAACTAGTGAAGATAATTATGAAAGTTATAGATGCTATAAAAAAGTTACTTGGACTGGTGAAGGTAGCTTGGCCCCAGATGAAGTTTCTTATGCTTGGGTTGGTGGATTTAAAGCTGGTGTTACTGCAAGAAACTTTAAATCAGTGACAGATCCTGAAGAACTAGAGGCATTATTTGAAGAACCAACATCTCTAACTCTGGAACAGACCGGAACACAATTTCTTGAGCAAGGACAATCTATGAAACTTAATGTTAACACTTCACCTATCAATGTTCATAACTTAACATTTACTTCAAGTAATCCTGAATTATTTAGTGTTACAGAAGATGGAGTCGTTACTTGTAATTCTTCTGAAATAGGTGAAAAAGCTACAATTACTGTTAGTTATGGATCCGGAGAAGATGCTTTAAGCGCAAGTGTTCAATTTGCAGTCGAATACGCTGATCCTGTTTTTAAAGCTTCAACTATGAATGGTAATTTTGATAGATCTCACGAAAAAGACGAAGAAAATCCTTATGTTACAATGTATGACACTAATAATGTTGATCATATTTTACAATTTGCTGGAGAAGGATCAACTAAATGGTTTGCTGAAATGACTATAGAACCACAACTCGTGTCAAGCGATGTAGACCCAGATGGGGTTATTAGTGCGTGGCCAAAAATAGGTCTTGCGGCTATGACAAATGGAAGTTCTGATGTTAGTTCAAGATTAATTTTCTATACTCCTGACGATGGTGAGTTTGGTACTACCCCAACTCAAGCGTTGAGACTTGGAGTGGAAAGAAGTGCCACTGGAGATAATTGGAATTTACCAAATCCAGAAGGCTATGAAGACATTGATTATCGTGAACCAAGTGGTGAAATGCATCTAGGATTAGCAAGAGATGGTGCTGATTATTATTTCTTCTATAATGATCAATTAATTAGAAAGAGAACATTAACTAGTGCATTTGATGCTTCTACACCAAGTTTACCTGGATTCTTAAGTTGGGGATATTATGGTGCTAAGATTAGTAATTATCAATATCTTGAAGGTGATGAAGCTGATAGCGTTTTAAATAATATAAAAGATCGTGAAACTGATTCTTGGAAATTGCAAGGTCAACAAACATTGACTGATGATAAGAATTTCGTCTTTGGACATTTAGACACTTGTAATAATATTTTAGGTCTTAACAAAATGACTTATAAAAATACAATTGATGCAACTAACTTTGATATTTCATTTACAATTTCTAACTATCGTGGTAGTAAAACAGCATGGTATTTTCCAAAATTAGGTGTTGTTTTAACTGGGACTGCGGATAATGCTCCATACTCTGAAGGAATTTATTTAGCCAGTGACAATGAATATGATAGAATAGAGACTAATATGTATGGAATTTGGGTCAATGGTGCTCAATTAGGTAGTGAAAATAATAGTTTCGATTACGATGCTTCGTTATATGATGAAACCATTGAACATAATGTGGTGATTTCTGTTAGAGGTGGGCAAGTATCTGTTACAATTGATGGGGTAGCAATTGCTTTAGAAAATAACGGCGGAACTCCTGTATTGACTAGAGGATTAAAAGGTACTGGTCCTTACACCTTGTCAATTGAAGGCGAAAAAGCTTCTGCTCAAATTAGTAATTTTACTGTTACAGAACTTTAATAATTTAATAGATTATTAGATACCTTCTTTAAAATGAAAACGAGCTACGTTAAAAGTAGCTCGTTTTATTATATTTATTGAAAAATTTAATTTTTTAAATTAATATCATTAATATGAGTTTATTAAAGCAAGTTGGTTTAAAAGAAATAGCTTATGAATTAAAGGTAAGCGTAAATACTGTAAGTAGGGCCTTAAGAGATTGCGATGATATTAGCGAAGAAATGAAAAGGAAAGTTTGTGCTAAAGCAATTGAAATGGGCTATAGTCCTAATAATGTTGAAGAATACATAAAGAAAGACTTAAAAAGAAATATTGCTTTCTTAGGACCTGATTTTACAAATTCTTATTTTATGTTAATGTGTAATGAACTTTATCATTATTTAAATAAAGATAAGTTTAATTTTAATGTAATTATATCTAATAGTAATTTTTTAACACTTAATGACTTAAAAAGATGTATCCTTCAAAGAATTGATGGAATCATAACTTTTATTGAACCAAGTGATGAAGCAATAGAGACTGCCAAATTATATAGAATACCAATAGAAGTAGTTGGTAGAGAGATTAATAATTCTTCGATAGATCAATTATATACCAACGATTTCGTGGGGGGGGGTTTTAGCTGGAGAATACCTGATAAAAACCAAGTTATGTAAGAAAGTGTGCTTTCTTACATACGAAAATGTCGAATGTTCCTTGCGTCGATTCGAGGGATTCAAGAAAGTTTGTGATGAAAATGGCGTAAACGCCGAAACATTTATTGTTAAAGATAAGAAAACACTCGACATTAATTATTTTTTAGAAAATAAGTTTGATGGTATTTTTTGTTTTAATGATGAAATAGCTTATAACCTTCTTTATAAATTTGATGTAGTCGAAGATACTTATTTAGAAGAACAATTAAAGAATATAAAAATTATTGGATATGATGCATTAGCTCATAGAATAAGAGGATTAAAAAGAATTACTAGTATTAACTTTAATTATCACGAAATAGCTAAAAAGGCTATTGAGATAATACAAAGAAGAGTCTTAAATAGTGAAGATAATTCTCCTTTTGAAAAGATATGTTTTGATGTCTCTTTATATTTAAAAAAGAAGGATTAGTAATCACTTAATACTAAAAGAATTATCATCTAAAAAACTAAATATAATTTTGTTATTTTCAATTTTATAATTGAGTTCTGCAGTAAAAACTTGATTTTCAATGACTTTTTGATTATTTTCATATTGATAAAAAGAAGTAGTTATATCAATTTGAAAATTGTTGTGTTTAAAAGTTTTAATATCAATTGGATAATATACACTTATTCCACTATTAAAAGAAAAGCTACATAAATCAAAATCACCTTCTTGATATTTATATTTCTCTAAAGAAAAATCGTCAACACTATAAGTCACATTGTTATCAAGTGGATCATCTTCACAATAAATATCAAGTTTAATAGCAAAAGGATTAGTAATTGAATAATCATCTATTAAGTTAGTACTTTCATTTTCAAACTTCGTTGCTATAAATAAAACATCTAAATTGTATTGATTTGGATTAATTAAAATATCTTCTTTTTTGATTTTAAAGCCACTTGCAAAATAGTAAAACAAAGTTGGTTCTTCTAATACGCCTTCTTCAATGGGTGGAGTATACAAAGGCGACCATAAAGGATATAAACGCTGTAAGTATTCCTCACCATCACATAATTTTATTTCTTTTTCTTTACAAGCAGTTAAAGAAGCAATTGAAAGAAGAAAACTTATTATAACAAAAAAATTTTTCATAATTCAATTTCCTCTATATTACTGTAATAGTATCCAGTTTCATAATAATTGGAATTTTTAAATCTAGCACATAAAAGTATTTTATCGTGATGTAATTTGTAATTTTGAATATCCGCTGATGAGATAGTATATTTTTCTTGAACAATATTAGGATAAACTTTATTAAAAATTTTATTTTCTTCATCAGTTAGTATGATAATGTCACAAGAAGTATATGGAAAATGAACACTTCCCGAATAATAATCTAAATTTATTATTATCTCATTATTATTTGTGTATTTTGCTGTTATTGGATTAATGAAATCTAATTTATCTAATATTTCATATAAATCAAACTGGTAATCTCTATTGAATTTATAAATTTCGTTTAATAAATCAGAAATAGTAAATATACTTTGATTAAAGAAGAGGCTTAAAAAGTCATCTTTATTAATATTTTGTATATCATTTGTAAACAAAAGTTTATATAAGAGATCTACAATTGCACTCTCATCACCTTCCCCATAAAAATTGTATCCTGCATCGTTAACAAAATCAAAATGTACCCCTAACGACGATGTGTAACATCCATCATTTCCAGTATCAAAATTATCAAAAAAATCACTATATGAATTTTGAACTATAAAACTTAAAATTGTTGCAGTTCCTTCAGAATATGCAATTTTTAAGCCTTTTTCTCTAGATTTATTAATTGCATAGGCATTATTATTGTAATAATAATCTTGCATATTTGTCGAAAATGAATGTGTTCCGCCTGGGTTATCTCCTAAATTCATAACTTCTTGTATTAAATGTGCGTATTCATGCAAAATTACATCAACATCCAAATAAGATGGTACTTGTTTATTCTTATGTTCTGCCAAGCGAATTATGCCACCGCTATATGATGAATTGTCTTCTGATGAAGGAAAAATTGCTTTTACAAATGATTTTGGAACATTTTTATTAATAAAATACTGTCCACCATAATAAAGTATTTGGTTTATAATTAAACTTTTATATTTGTAGCTACTATTATCATTGATATAAAAAGTAGTAGAGTAATTTTTATAAAAATTATTTCCAATATTTTTATCAACAGTACTATCAAAAACATAGTAATCCCCAGCATCATTAGTTACTCCTGCATAATTTCCACCAGCATAAAATCTTGTATAAACATCATAGCCACCACCAAATATGTCTTCTGTAGTTTTTTCAAAATCGTATCTAAAATACCCGTTTTCATCTGTTATGACAGTTGCTATGAGATCGTCATTTAATGCATCGTCGTCCATTATGTCTACCCTTAATCCGACTAAAGGAAATGATTTATTTTTAAAATTGAATTTAAGGTATCCTTCTACAAATGGTGTTGAACTTATAGTTCTTGTCGAACTATAGTAATTCTTAACACTGTTTCCAATATTTAATTCGGTTGTATCAGCTAAAATTTGATATGTGCTTTCAGTAATGATATTAAGCATTTTTAATTTAGAGTAGAGAATATTGTTTGCATCTTCTAAAGAATATTTACTAGTAGCAACATAATTGTTATAAGCAGAAAAATATAAAGTTAAATTTAGCGCTGGGATAAAAAAATAACTATCTTTGTATATGCAAAAGCTGATTTTTGCAATATTTTGTTCTATTACTTTTACTTCATATTGGCAATCTGCATCGATTGTTAAAGTCTGAGAATCTTTAAATTTTTTAATAGTAAGAGAGAATTGATTATTCTTATAAAAATTAGAGTAATCTAAAAATTGAAATTTTGTTGCTGGATAGTCTTGGTTTTCAAATAAATTAGTTTCATTGTAATTTTCTGCATTGTTATCACAAATTTTAATATTACGATTATTAGAAAATAATGCAAGAATAGTTAAAACTGCTACTATAAAAGTCTGTTTCATTTTTCTCCTCCTAGAAATAATATCAATATAAATAAAATGTAATATATTCTAATTATTTTTAATATTAAAAAAATATCAATATTTTATTAACATTAAAATTAAAGTCAAGTCTATTAAAAGAACGTTTTTATTTTGATTTTTTGAAAATTGATTTTTTAGAATAAACAAAATAAATTACTGATCCACCCATTATAATTACACTTATAAGCCAAGCTAAAGGAGTACTAAAACATAATCCTAAATAAGATTCATTACTTAAAGGATTTGTTTTATTAATCATAATAGGAAGTAAAAAACAAACAAAAGCTCTAGCACATAATTCTCCTATACCACTAAGAAATGGAATAAGTGGTTTTTTAATGCCTTGAAGTGTAGATCTAGATAACTGCAAAGTACCTTGTAAAATTAAAGAAGGAATAACTGCATATAAATACATTGAACAATAATAAATTATACTTTCATTAACTTCATTTTCTGGTAAAAAGATATAAGGAACATATTTAATTAAAGGTAAACCAATTATTAAACAAATAATTGCTATAACTACATCAATAAGAAATGTATCTTTAATGCCTTTTTTAATTCTATCGTATTCTTTAGCGCCATAGTTTTGTCCAACAAAACTAAGTAAAGCATTAGACATCGTTGATAAAGGCATTGTTAAATAGCCTTCGATATTGCTATAACAAGTAGCAGCTTTACTAGCCATAGATGTTTCAATATTATTACTATCTAAAACAACACCAAACTTATTAACTTGACTAGATTGAATAAAAGATCCAATAAACAAAATTGACCATTGTAAGCCTAAAGGAATACCCATTTTAAGTAAATCAATAGTTTCATCTTTTTCTAATTTAAAATCATTAAATTTAAGATTTAAATAAGAATGTTTTTTATGTAAATAAATTAAGGTAATTATTACATTAATTAAATTAGAAGAAATAGTAGCAATTGCTACTCCTCTAGTAGATAGTTTAATAACTCCACTAAATAAAAAAGCTAATCCTATATTAAGTAAAGTAGTGATTAAACTAACACATAAAGGAAAAAAAGAATCACCTAAAGCTCTTAATAAATTGCCCAATAAATTAGACAATACCATAAAAATAAAACCAATTAAGATTATTAAAAAGTAGTTATAAGCATCGCTATAAAATTTATCAGCCACATTTAATATATCTAGTAAGACATTTAGTAAAGATATACCTAAAATTGAGATAAATACCCCAATAATTAAAGAAATAACTAGAGAATGAGCGTAAATTTTTTTAATTCCTAACTTATCATTAGCACCAAATTTATTAGAAATTAATACAGCAAATCCACTTGTACAACCATAAGCAAAATTAAAGAGTAAACTAGAAATTGAACCTGTAACATTAATAGCAGTAACTGCATCGCCTCCAACAGTGGTTTTTAAAACAAGTGAATTTACTAAACTAAAAGCATTACCTAATAGCGAAGAAATAAAAATAGGAATAGCAAAAATAATTAATTTCTTCCAAATTGTTCCTGTTGTGAGATTCTGAGTTTGGAATATTTGTTTAAATTTCATGAACTAACCTCATTTTCTAGAAAACATTTTAAAACTTTATATTTATTAATCATCTAGATAATAACATTATTAATAAAGTTAAGATTTTAAATTAGAAAGTAGAAGGAAACACTCTTTTTTGTTAACATTTAATTAAATTTTGGAGGCAGTTTCTCTATGAAAAAAAGGATTAAAAACGCGGCTATTTTAAGTGTATTGGCTTTATTAACTTCATGTGGCGAAAAACCAAGCGATGTTTGTACACCAGTTTCAGATGATGATAAGGTTCATTTAATTTTACTTGCTGGACAAAGTGGAGCTAGAGGTAAAGCTTTAGTAAGTGATTTATCCCCACAAGATAGTCGAGAAATAAATGATATTCCTATTTTGGCTGATGGATATAGAATGGAACAACTCGATAATATCAGTGAAACAATTTCTGATTCTTTACATTTTGTTAATAGCGGACCAGGATTTGGCGATAGCAGTAATGAATTTGGTCCAGAAATTGGTTTAGCTCAAGTTCTTAAAGAAAGATATCCAAAAAGTTCAAATGGTGGAGATACTAAGGCAGCAATCGTTAAATATAGCGCATGTGGATCTACTTTTTATGATGATTGGATGAGTGAATCTACAGTAAGCGATTCATCTTTAACTATTAATAGAGAAAAACTAGTTGTAAATAAAGTTACTAATAAAGAAACAGGTCCTTTAACTAATAATTTCTATCAAATGATTGATAAAGCAAAAGATTATTACTACGGCTTGGGCTATGATACAGTAGTGGATGGTGTAATCTTTGTTCATGGTGAACAAGATGCAAAATACGATGTTAATATGGCAATTTATGAAAAAGCTTTAACAAATTTTATTAGCGATGTAAGAAGTTATGTTGGAGATAGCAAATTACCTTTTATAATTACAGAAGCTTTAACAAATAGTGCCAAATACTCAAATGAATTAAAAGAGATTCAACAAAGAGTGTGTGAAACTGTTCCTAATACTTATCTTGTTGAAACAAGCGATTTGCAAACAAATACTTTTGAACCATGGCATTTTGGAGCTAGCTCAAATATTGAACTTGGTAAAAGAGTCGGAAGTACATTGGTTGCTTTAAAAGACAATCGTGTATTTTTAGAGTTAAATGAATCGACTATTGATGTTTATAAAGATGATGAAAATAGTTTACCTAAATATTTAGAAGCAAGTTTTGATGATGGAAGCAGTGCATATGTTCCTGTCACTTTTAAAAATTATGATTTAAGTAAAACTGGTAATCAAACCGCTAAAGTAGAAATTAATTATAACTGTCATCATTATGAAAGCGATATTACTCTAAATGTAATTGATGCTCCTTATGTTGATGGTGATGTTACCATAGGTTATAGCGGAGCTAAGTCTAATAATATTGGTGATAAAGTTGATTTAAAAATTTTAAATAAAGCAGATGGGTTATATATCAGTGCTAAAGTTAATGACGATGACATCTGGACTGATGGAGAAAATTGGTCAGTCGGTGATATGGGTCAAATGGACCGCAATGATGATTTAGAAATATACTTAGAAGGAAGTAGTGCGACAACAGGCGAAGCAACTTCAAGATATTCAATATTTTTAAGTAGTGCTAATTTATTAAGAGTTTATGATAAAGGTGTTAATACTACCGAAGATGTAAGTTCCTTATCAGCTAGTAATTTAATTTTTAATAAAGAGGTAGATGGATTTTTACACCATGTTAGAACTTTTGGAGAAGTTAATGGTGGAACGAATACTGGTATGGAAATGGAATTATTTATTCCTTATAGCGCTTTAGATATCGATAAAGAAAATATAAAACTCATGTTCCAATATCGCGATGTTTCAAGTAATGATAAGACAACCGAAAATAAGGAAACTACACATTTATATTTATCTAAAGGTGTGGATGAAGTTGCTCAAGAAACAAAATTAGAAAATTATTTTACTTTAGAGGAATTACTTTAATTATTTATGGATGTTAGATGTGCGGATCCATACATTCTTTTTGATAAGGAATCAAATACCTTTTATTGCTATGGAACATCAAATATTAGTAAGAACAAAAAAACTTTTTATATTTATAAATCTAAAGATTTAATCAATTGGGAATTTATTGATTACGCTTTAGATTTATCTATAAATAATTGGGGAAAGGATTGGTATTGGGCACCCGAAGTTTATTATAATGAAAAAACTAAGCGTTATTTTATGTTTTATAGCGCAAGGATGAAAGACGAATATTTGAAAAAATATTTTGCTGATTCTAATTACGAAGAAGGCTGTAAAATTGGTGTAGCTACATCTTTATCTCCATGTGGACCTTTTATTAATGTTTCTAATTTACCACTTGACTATTATCCGTTTGATGAAAGTATTGTGGACATAGTTCCTAAACTTAAAAATAAAATGGATGGACATATTGATAAATTAAGTTATAAATCTTGTAAGAAAGGCTATTATTTATCGATGATTGACCCAAATGTTTTTTTTGATGATGATGGAAGAATATATTTATATTTTTCTAGATGCTGTTATCGCAATCGGACTTTTGATTCAAAATTAAATAAATTTATTGAAGAAAGTAATATTTTAATGGTTGAATTAGACGATGAGCGGTTTAACGATTTGAACGGTAAAATGATGCCTAAAATCAAAGAAAACTATCTAAAACTTGAGAATAATGTAAGAAAAGATAGATTTAATTTAATAATTTCTTATCATAAAGATCCACAAGATTGGGAAAATGGACATATTAATGATTTTACTATTTATAAAGGTAAGAAAAAGGACCGTCGTCGGTCTGAAGGAAGTACTACTTTTTATAAATATACGAATTATAAAAAAGAATATTTTATTACTTATTCTTGCAACAATTTTGAAAATGAGTTGTATGGCGTAGGCATTGCTAAAAGTAATTCTCCGTTTGGGTTATTTAAAAAAGACATCAATAATCCAATTATCCACGAAAATATTAATGAAAACCTTTATTCGACTGGACACGGTTCTATTTTGGAATTAAATGGTAAATATTACTATTTATTTCATGGTAGATGCTCATTAAATTCTGAAAGAATTTTATATTGTGGAGAACTTGAATTTGTAGATGATTCTTTTAGATTAAAAAAATACACTAAATGTAATTTAATTGATTGAGTTCATTATTTTTAAAGTAATCAGAAAAGTATCGATTTTATCGATACTTTTATAATAGTTATTAGACGATATTTTAAAAGTGATTTGTAAAATGTAAGCGGTTTCATTAAGATAGTTTTGTAAATAAAATAGAGGTAATTTTATGAAGAAAAATAAAATATTATTAACATCTTTAGCTGCTACCTTCTTAATTTTAGGTGGTAGTTTAGTTAGCTGTGGTGATAACAATAATGGTGGAGAAGTTCCTGGTGGAGGTAATCCGCAAGATCCTGTTAAAGAAATTACATCTTTAACAATTAGACCAGAATATAAACATGTCGATATGGCGGTCGGCGATTACATTTTTGTTGACCAAGAGCTTTATGAAATTCTTCCTAGTGGATTACCAGCAAAACAAAGAAGAGTCGAAGTTACTATTCTCGAAGGAGAAGATGTCGTATCTTATGAAGATCAATTGTTAACTGCTATCGGGGCAGGTGAAGCTACAATTGAAGTTTCTAGTGAAGTTAAACCTGAATTAAAAGATACTTTTACAGTTTCTGCAGTTAACCCTGTATTTGATAGAAATATGTCTACAACATCATTCTTTGATATGACATACGAAACAGATCCAGAGAACCCTCGTGTTACAAGTCCTGATGAATCTACTGGTGATTTAATATTTGCAAATGTATCTGGTACCAAATGGTATGCTGAAAGTACAATAAAACCTATTAGTGTGGCTTCTACAGAATACTATCCTAAATTTGGTATAACTTCTAATTCATTAGGAACTGATGCTGACACTGCTAATAGTTCATTCTACTATTTCTTGAACGCTTATATAGGAGAAGGAGACACTCCAAATTACAATTGGACAGATGTTGGTTTTTGTGAAGTTAGAGGAGCTGAAGGTTGGGCATGGAATCCAGGTATAACTAATGGTGATGCTAGACATAATGATGGCTTTTATCAAAATCCTGAACCTTTAACTTTAAATGATTCGTTTAAAATGGGAATGGCTAGAGATGGCATTAGATATTATTTCTGGTTTAATGACACTTATATTGGTTGCTTTGATATTATGCAAGATTTAATACCTGCAGATGTTCCAAGTGCTCCAGGTTTATTCGAATTTAATAGTAATGTCGAATTTTCTAAATATAGTGCTACAGCTGATGAAGCAGTTGTTGATGAAAAAATTGCTAGTATCGGAGAAGATATTAAATTAATCACAACAGTTGCTGATGATTAATTCATTTTAAGATTAATTTTAAAATTTATAAAGTTACGCTTTTTGCGTAACTTTATTTATACTTATGAAAAATATATTTAAAAACAAAATAGTTGATTACACTTCACATTTAGCTTGTTCACCCTCAAAAAGGTTTATTGCTTTATTTATTGACTTTATTTCAATGTGCGTTGTTACATTATTTTTATACTTAGGAAGTTATGAAATTTTAATAAACAATTCAAGTTATATAAATAAAGATAATACCATTAATGAAGAAGTAGAATATTACAATAACTTAATTAATGAAACTCATTTAGTTGAATTTGAGGATGATACTTTAAAAGAAAGAAAAAGCATAGATGAAACTGTTTTAACATTGGTGTTAAAACAAATAAATTTGAGTTATACGCTAGATGATAGTGGTAACTTTAATAATCACGAACCAGTCCAAATAGAAAAATATGGTATAGCTAATAAAGAGACAGATAATATTGCTTATTTTTACTTAAATTACTTACCAAGTCATAATGAAAATAATGATATAGTTGATATTAATAATTTAACATATGAAGAATTTTATAAAGTTCATTTTGAAGAATTAGGTGGTTCTTTATATAGCGAATTATTTACAACAAAAGATGATGAAATAATTTATATTACACCTTATGTTGCTAGTAGAATATACCGTTACATTTATGAAGATTATTCAGGTGGTGAAGATTATTACTATAATGTTATTAACATTTATCGTTATATCTTTGAAGAAAGTGAAAAACTAGTTATAAATAGTCAAAATTATTATTCTAATCATTATGTAATTTATGAAGATGCCATTATCAAACAAGCTAATATGGTAAATTTATCTTTTGTTTTAACTATTTTAGTTAGTTTTACTTTAATCATTGCTATCCCTCAAATTTTCTTAAAAGATGGGAAAACTATTGGTAAATCTTGGCAAGGAATAGCATTAATTTCTAAAAAAGGAAAAGCCTTACCAATAGGTTTATTAATCTTAAGAAATGTATTTTCATTTTTGGGATATTTATTGGTGTCAATAATGATTCCAATGCTCCCAATGTTTAACTTTTCTTATAACTCTTTTCAAGTGCCTTTATTTTATCTTGGAAGTTTAAATATTTCATACGGTTTCATATTAATTTTAATAGGGATAATTGCGATAATTTCTTCGATACCATCGCTATTTACTAAAAATAAAAATTCTTTAATTGATTACATTAGTCGAACTAATGTAATCGAGTTAAAAAGTTAATTAAAATTACTTAAAATTATTCATTAATTTTAATGTGAAAATAATGTAGAAGCGATATTTTCTAGAATATAAAATTATGTTGTAAGCGCTTACAATTTTTGGCGCATGGAGGAAAGAAAAATGAAATTAAATAAACATTTTACAGTTGCATTAGCCTCATCTTTTTTAACTATAAGTGCATTAAGTTTAGCAAATTGTGGTGGAAATACTGGAAATAATGGTACTGATGATATTCTTAGTATTGATACACTTACTAACGACATCGAATACGATGAAAATAATGAAGTTATTTTTCCAGGTGTATCTTTGGATGTTTGGACAATCATTGGTGATCCAGATTTAAGTACATTTAAAGGACTGATTGATGATTTTAATATGGAATATCGTGGGCAAATCCATATTAATTTAAGAAACATTGGTCACTATGATTTCTATGGTAGCTTAGAAAACACCTGGGCATACGAACCAGAAAATGCTCCAGATGTTTTAATTATGCATAATGAAAAAACAGCCGAATATGCAGCTAGAGGTTATATGTATCCTCTTGATACATTAATGGAAGAATTTGATTGGAACAAAATTGATTTTTCTAATGTTTATGAAAACATTGATAGATCTCAATTTTATAGTAATCATCGTTTTGGGATTCCAATTGATGGACATGGTTTTATAATGAATATTAGACAAGATATTATTAAGAAAAACGGATTAGGCTTTGATAATAATACCCGTTTTGTTCCAAAAACTAGAGAAGAATTCCAATCTTTACTTGAAGCTTTAAGAGAAAAAGCTGATGCTGGAACACTACTTGTTAGAAATATTACTCGTGGTCAAGATCACTCTTGGAAAGTTGTTAATGGAGCAGAATTTTATCCTGAATTTCTTCAATCAACTGACCCTGATGGTTTAGGAGCACTTTATGCTAATGGTGGAAGTATGGCTGATGAAACCGGTAAAACTATCACTTTTGGTAAAAACAAAGGATTTCAAACTTATCTTACTGATCAAGTTGAAAGATTTAATGAAAAATTAATGGGTGAAGCCGGAGTTAATACAGAAGCTTTTTCATCAGGTAAAACTATCTTCTTTAGTGAAGGACCTTGGTGGACCAGCTTAAACTACGATCCTAATATGAATAACTCTGAGCTTAGAACTGTTGGTAATGGTGTAACTCAAGAGGAAGTAAATGATCCGGTTTACGCATATCCTTTAACAGCTTCAAATACTGCAGGTTGGTGGACGCTTGAAGAAAATGAAGAAACTGAAAATGGTTCAAAATGGTATGGAAATGGTCACGCTATATCTATTACTAGACATGTCACAAGTGCTACAACTGCTTTAGCTGCATTAGAATTTGCTAATTGGTTAACTCAAGGGACAAACGATAAAGATGAATATTATTTAGCAGAATGGTCAGAAGCAGGACATGTTCCAGCTTGGAAAAATGTCTATGAAAGCGAACAGTATCAAGCTTTACTTGAGAAAGATTTAACATTAAGAGCATTAGGTGATCCTGCAAATATTATTTCAATGGAACCTTTACAATATGAAACAACTATTTTCAATGCTTTAGCAAATGCTGTTAGTAGTGTTCAATCTGGTTTAAAAGGTGGAAGTATTAAAACCACTGAACAAGCTTTAACTGCTTTAAAGGATGTTGTAAATAGTGCACAAGGTTCACTTGATTTGCTTTCATCAGGAATTTTATAATTTGTAATTTCTAATATAAAAAATAAAAATTTAATTTATGGAAAAAGAAGTAATATTAGAAGAATACTCTAGGAAAAGATCTAAGGCTATAAGCTTATTTAAAAAATATGGCATTGTAGTTTTATTTCTTGCTCCTTTTATGATATGTTTCATCTTATTCTTTCTTTATCCATTCTTCTATGGAATTTGGATTTCTCTTACAAACTTTAAATTAGAGGCTCCTGGTGTCGAAACATGGAATGATTTTAGATGGTATAAATTTCTATTTGACAAAACCTCACAACCACTATTATTTGAAAGTTTTTGGAGAGCTGTAGGTCACACGATTATTTTCTCGATCATAATGATACCATTAGCGGTATTGGTACCATTATTTTTGGCAATTTTAATAAATTCTAAGCCTGTTGGTTATAAAGTATTTAGATGCTTAATTTACATGCCTAGCATTATACCTTTAACTGCTGCAGGATCTATTTTCACTTTATTATTTTTACCAGAGCAAACTAGTGGTTTACTCGCTACTTTATTTCCAAATTTTGGGCCAAAGGAATGGTTTTTAGAAAGTATGTTTACTTTTAATATTGGTGATTTCACGGTCGATGTTGCTTGGGCGTGGATTCCTATTTTCTTAATGTGTTTCTGGGGTGGTTGGGGTAGTAATTTTATTATACTTAGTGCTGGATTACAAAATGTCCCAAAGTCACTTTATGAAGCCGCCGATATTGATGGTTGTTCTAAACTTAAAAAGACATTGAAAGTTACTATTCCTGGTATTAAAGGCCAATTAGTACTTTGCTTATTTACGACAATTATTGGTTATTTAGGCTTATATGGACAAAACTATGTTTTAGTTACAGGTGGACCTATTAATCCTGCTTTAAGTAGTATGCCTGGTGGTGGTAAAACATCTACGATTATTTACTTTATTCAAGATATTGTTGCTAATAATACCAACTTTAAAGCAACGCTTTATGGTCTTGGTGCAGCAGCAAGTATTGTCTTTGCTATTATTGTTGGGATTATTTCAGGAATTCAAATGTATTGTACAAGAGATAGAAAGACTGGTAATAAGATTTCGGAGGAATTTAAGTCATGGAAAGCGCTCAATTAGTCGTCAATTTTGCTTTGCCTGAAAAGGAAAAAACTCGTAAAAAGTTTAAATTCCCTGTATTCAAAACAATTTCTTTTATTTTCTTATTAATCTTTTGTATACTTTGGATTTCACCATTTTTCATAATGTTTTTTGGTTCATTAAGAGGACATTATGATGCGCAATATTTCCCTTCTGAATTATTTCCACCTCATAGTGGATTAACTCTTGAAAACTTTAAGATGTTACTATTAGGGGAATATCCAGATGATATTGTTCATAATACAACGACTTATCCTATATGGAATTGGTTTATAAATTCTTGTTTTAGTGCAATTGGTGGAACATTACTTTATTTAATTATTGCTTCCTTTACAGCTTATACTTTTGTATTTGTCGATTTTAAATTTAGAAAATACATTTTTGCTTTTTTAATTGCCACGTTAGTTATTCCAGGAACGGCAACTAGTGTTGGTAATCAGTCTTTTGTTTACTCGATAGGACTGAATAACTCGATATTAGCACTGATTATCCCTGGGTTAGGTGGTGTTTATGGAATGTATTTAATTAAAACTTTTTTCGAAAGCATTCCAAAGGATTTAGTAGAATCAGCTAAAATGGATGGTTGCTCAAATATTTCTATTTTTGCAAAAATTGTATTTCCATTAGGAAAAACTGCGATTTATGTTCAAGGCTTATTTGGCTTTATGGGTGGCTGGAATGATCTTGTTTGGCCACAAATGTTATTTGGAGCAAAGGACAACCATTTATGGACATTACAAGTTGGTATGGCATATATCATTAATAACTCTAAAACAGCTGATTTAATTGGTACGGCTTTAGCTAGTGGTGTTATTTGTTTTCTTCCTGTTCTAGTTGTTTATTTAATTGCTCAAAATAAGATTATTGAAGGAATGGCTACTGCTGGAATTAAGAGGTAATTAATTATGCGTAATGAATATCCTAGACCAGATTTTGTTAGAGATAGCTTTGTTAGTTTAGATAAAGAATGGGATTTTGATTTTGATGATAAAAATCTTGGTCATAAAGAGAAATGGTTTATTAATCATAAATTTACTAAAGCAATAAATGTTCCTTTCTGCTTTCAAAGTAAACTAAGTGGAATTAATGATAAATCATTTCACGACCATATTTGGTATCAAACAGAAATAAAGGTTAGAACTTTAAAAGAAGACGAAAGAGTAATCCTATATTTTTTAGGTGTTGACTATTATTCTGAAACTTATATCAATGGTTTTAGAGTAAAAGATAACTATGGAGCTAATGTTGGTTTTGAAATAGATATAACTGACTATTTAATTGATGATAAAGCTAAAATTACAATTTATGTTAATGATCCTAGTGAAGATAGATTAATTCCTAGGGGAAAACAAGATTGGGAAAAAGAATCTCATACTATTTTTTATACAAGAACTAGTGGAATATATAAACCAGTTTATTATCAGATTGTTAATAAAAGGCATATTAAAAATTTCTTTTATACAACTAGTTTAAAAGATAATTCTATTAACTTAACTTTATTAAATACTAATAATGATGGTTATTTAAAGTTTAAAATTACAGATAAAAATGATTGTTCTTATGAATATATTTACAATATTCATAAGTATATTGAAAGATTTACTATTAATTTACCAAATGATTTTGTAAATGACCGTATTTGGAGAGTTGAATATCCTTATTTGTTCAATATTGAACTAAGTTTATTTGATGAAAATATGAATCTTAAAGATATAGTTAAAAGCTATTTAGGGTTTAGAGATATATCTATAAGTAATGGAAAAGTTTATTTAAATGAACACGAAATTTATCAAAAACTAGTTTTATTTCAAGGTTATTATGAAGATGGAATATTAACCCCTAAATCTATTGATGTTATGGAAAACGATATCAAGATGATGAAAGAACTTGGTTTTAATGGGTGTCGAATTCATCAAAAAACAGCTGATCCATATTTTCTTTATTTATGTGATAAATTAGGTTTCTATGTTTGGCAAGAGTGTGCTGCAAATTATGGTTATTCTTTACTTAGTCCTGAAAGACAAATAAATGAATGGATTAAGATTATTAAATTTAATTATAATCATCCTTCAATTATTGCCTATACTCCGTTAAATGAATCGTGGGGAGTAGAAGGCATACCACAAGATGAAAAAATTAAAGCCCATGCAATGTCTTTATATTATTTAATTAAATCGTTGGATGATAGTAGACTTGTAATTTCTAATGACGGATGGGAACATTGTAAAACTGATTTATTGACTATTCATAATTATTCTCACGGTAATAAAGATGAAATAGAAAAATACAAAAAGTTTGAAAAAACCCTTTCAAACCGCGATGAAATTTTAAAATTTGAGGGGATTGGAAGATTTATTATTAATCCAGGATTTATAGATGAAGGTCAACCGATTCTTTTAACAGAGTTTGGTGGAGTTGCTTTAAATAATAAGGAAAACGAAAAAGATTGGGGATATACAACTTCAAAAAACGAAAAAGAATTTATTGAAGATTTAAAAAGAATCTATAAAGCAATTAAAGAATCTAATTGCATAGTCGGTTACTGTTATACT
The DNA here is from genome assembly GCA_017694345.1 of Candidatus Onthovivens merdipullorum. Classification (GTDB taxonomy): domain Bacteria; phylum Bacillota_I; class Bacilli_A; order RFN20; family CAG-826; genus Onthovivens; species Onthovivens merdipullorum. The sequence goes on from JADIMY010000013.1 coordinate 36,911, forward strand.
CAATTTAATGATGTTGAACAAGAGGTTAATGGATTAGTTACTTACGATAGAAAATATAAGGTTAATCCAAAATTAATTAAAGAAATTAATGATTCGATTTAAGGAGTTAACTATGGAAAATGAAAATAAAGAAGTCCTTGATGGCAAAATGTTAGTCACTAAAAAAGAAGCTAAAAAACTACTAAAAGAACACGAATATAAAATTGCTAATAACGATATTGATGCTTTTGTTAGTTTACAAGGAATTAATAAAATTTATCCAAATGGCGTTCAAGCTGTTTACGATTTTAATTTAGATATTCAAAAACATGATTTTATTGTTCTTGTTGGACCTAGTGGTTGTGGTAAATCGACAACTTTAAGAATGGTTGCTGGTCTAGAAGACATAAGTAGTGGATATCTATATATAGATAAGATTTTATCCAACTATTTAGAACCTAAAAATCGTGATATTTCGATGGTCTTCCAAAGTTATGCTCTTTATCCTCAAATGACAGTTTACGATAATATTGCTTTTCCTTTAAAAGTTAGAAAATATACAAAAAGAAAAGTAGATTATAAATTATTGAATAATAATGCTGTTATTGATATTTTAAATAGTGATAGATTAAAGGATTTAGAAGAAGCTTTTATTGAAGCTAAAAATAAGGAAAAAAATAAAGGCACAGTTTATGCTTATGTAGCAACTAAAATGAAAATTTTGGAAGCTGTTCCTAAATTTTTCTTAAAAAAGCATTTATTAAAAGCAGAAGAAATTTTAAATTCAAAAGAAGCACTAATTAATGAATTAAATGAATCAAACAAAAAAGAAGAAGAAATTTTAGCTAACAAAAATCTTAAACATAATGATAAATTTGAATTATTTAACGAAAAAGATGAACCACTTTTTGAAAAAGTTAAATTAACAAAAGAAGAGATTAAAAACAAGGTCTTCCACGCAGCAGATATTCTAGATCTTGGACCTTATTTAGATAGAAGGCCAAAAGAACTTAGTGGTGGGCAAATGCAAAGAGTTGCTTTAGGTAGAGCTATTGTTAGAAATGCTAAGTTATTCTTAATGGATGAACCTTTAAGCAACCTTGATGCCAAACTTCGTGTTCAAATGCGTAGCGAAATTGTTCGACTTCACGAGCGTATTGGAGCAACGACTATTTATGTTACTCACGATCAGACTGAAGCTATGACAATGGCTACTAAGATTGTTGTTATGTCAAAAGGATGGGTACAACAAGTTGGTATTCCTCAAGATGTATATGACCATCCTAAAAACTTATTCGTTGCAACATTTATTGGTTCTCCAGCGATGAATATTATCGATGCTGAATTACATAAAAACGTTCTTCGTTTTAAAAATGGATATGAAGTAAAATTAGCCGATGATTTTGATGAAATTCGAACAAAATTTTACGAAAGAAAAATTCATGAATGTGAAAGACTTTTAAAAGGCATCGATCATACTTTAGAAGACGAAGCATTACCTATTTTAAATGAAGTTATTGAACTTAATAATTCCGAAAATAAAGATGTTCAAGAAATGCTAAATAAACTTACTAAAGTAAAAGAAATCGCTTTAAATATCCATAAAGAAAAAACTGAGAATATGCTTAAAGCAATTGATCAAGCTATAAATATAGTTAGTGATACTAATTATAATAAAGAAAATGTAACTAAAGCTTTAGAAATTGTTATGAAATTCTTAGAATTCCGTGAACAAATTAAAGCAAGTGATATAGCTAGATTACATAGTGCTCAAATTTACAACAAGGCTAATGATAAAAAAGAAGTGTTGTCTTATGCAAAAAGAAAGCACGAGTTTTTCTGGAACAAAATGATTAATAAATATAAAGCTAAACATAATCCTATAAAGGTGATGAATGAATATGTTGCTGGCGCTGAAGATTATATTAAGGATTTACTTAACAAATTTAAAGAATCTTTAATCAACACACACCAGGTAAAAGTAGGTATTCGTCCTGAGAATATTCATTTAGATAGCGAGTATAATAAGCCAAATAAAGCATTACCTTTAAAAGTGAATGTAGATGTTATTGAAAGAATGGGTAGTGAAATCTTATTGCATTGTGATTGGAATGATTTAGATTTAGTTGCTAAAATTGAAAGTTCGTCTAATGTTAATGCCCACGAAACAATATACTTAACTTTCAATATTGAAAGATTACATATTTTTGATGTTTTAAGTGGAGAAACAATTTCTAATAAAATATGAGGGATTTGCAAGGTTTTTATCAAAATAAGATATATAACGAAAATGTAGAATCATTAGGTGGTTTTGCAGACCCTTTTATTTTGCGCTATGAAGGAAGTTATTATTTATATGTAACTGCTAGTCATGGAGTTAAATGTTTTTGTAGTAAAGATTTATATACTTTTTTACCTATTGAGAATAAAAAAAATAAAGAAAATTATTGTTTATACGATGAAAGTTTTAATTCTTTTTATGCTCCTGAAGTAATTTATTATGACGGTTATTTTTATTTAATTTCTTCGCCAGACGGTAATGGACATTATGTGTTTAAAGCGAGTAGTCCAGTTGGACCTTTCAATAGAATAACCGAAAATATACATGAGTCTATTGATGGATCTTTTTTTATAGACACCAATGAAGAAATTTACCTTAGTAGAGCTAGCGAAACTGGTATTTGTTCAGCAAAATTTAAAAATGATTTTAAAGGTATTAAAGGAGATAATATTCTTGATAATAAAATTTATTTTAAAGACGCGCGAACTAGTAATTGGACTGAAGGACCTTATATATTAAAACGATACAATAAATACTATTTAACATATTGCGGAACTCATTTTCTTAGCGACGCTTATAGAATTAGGTATTCAATTGGCAATGATTTAAATAAAGAAGATTCTTTTAAGGACCAAGGAATTTTAGCCATTTCGACAAATGATGAATTCTACGGAATTGGTCATTCAATGAATTTTCTTGCACCGAATTTGGATAGCTATTTGATTTGCTATCATAATATGATTAATAAAAACACTGGTTTAAGAGGACTAAATATATCTCGACTTTTGTTTTCTAATTCTTTAATGACTATTAATGATTTTTCTAAAGACTTACATCCAAAGTTCGAACATCCTTTACTAGAAAAAGATAATATTTTTGTAAATTATCCTTTTAAGCTAATAGATAATTTTGATTTTAATAGCTTTACAGTTGAATATTATTTTATTGGTAATAACAAAGTTTATATAAATTATATTGATGACAAAAATTATTTATTGGTAGAGGTAGATAATGAATTAAATATTTATCTTAAAGAAATTAAAGAGAGCAAAGAATTAGTTATAAACACTATCAAGTTAAATAAAAGATATAATAATAAAGTAAAGCATTCTATTAGACTTCAATACTTTCAAAATCGATTTGCAGTTTATTTTGACAATATTGAAAAAGATATATTTAGCTATGACATAAAAATGAATAGATCTTCTTTGTATGTTGAAGGTACGTTTACTTATTTTGCTTTATCTAAATACGCTTTTGGCAATAGCGATAATGAAGAAATTAAATTAAATAAAGTATTTTCATTAAATTATGACTTAAGCAATAGTAAATATAATAGGAAAAGCGATAATTCAAATGAACTATTTTTAAAGAAAAATGATTATATTTCTTATTTTATATATAAAGAAGAAGAGGGTGAATATTATTTTGATATTTATTTAAATAGAATTTATGGAGAAAATCAATTAAATATAATAGTAAATGATAAAATCTACAGCTTTGAGTTAAATAAAAATGATTGTAGGTCGTTAGTTAATTTAGGATTGATTAAATTAAAAGAAGGTATTAATAAAATAGAAATAATAAATAGTTATGGATTTAGTTTCACTTACTTTGAAACACCAAGGGCAAAAGTAGTTAAGCGAAAAGAGCTTAATTTAGACTTAAATAAGTTATATCAAGATGAATTCGAATATTTTAAAGAACCAATTATTACTAAAGATGGTTATTATTATGAAAACGATCGAAATATTATTTTAAGTAAAGACGAATATGAAAATTTTAAAGTATCGATTGATATTGAAACTATAGGTCAAGCTATTGATATCAACAATAATGCAGGATTGAATGTATTAGTTTCGAATTATTCAAAAAGCAACGAATTTGAAAAAATATTTAGTTTCTGCGGGATTTTCTTTGGATTTAATAAGAATTTTATTTATATCATAGAAGCAAATTTTGATAAAAATAAGATTTTATACAGAATTAAAAATAATGTAAATAAGCATAAACTCTCTATATTAAAATATAAAAATAAGATTGAATTTTTTGTTGATAATCAAAGCATTTATCAAAAACATTTAAAGAAAATGCTAAGAGGAAAAGTTGGTCTATATATGAATCACGAATCGTGTTTGTTTAAGAAAATTAGTTTATCGGAGGAGTAGTTAATAGTATGAATAGATTAGTTTCAATTTTAGGAATTACTTTATTATCGAGCGGTTTAATTTGTTCTTGTTCAAAAACACCAGGCGAAATAACTGATAATAAAACATATACAAACGAATATTACACTAATATGTTAATTCCAAAAACAGAATCAGGTGGACAATATATGGAAGAAACACCTGATCCATCAATTGTTAAAGGAGATGATGGTTATTACTATATCTTTACGACAGGGAATGGTGGTGGAAAGTGTTTTAGGAGTACAGACTGTGTTAATTGGAAACTTTATTTAAACAGTGTGATTGCTAGACCAACTTGGGGAGATAATGGAGGCGCACAACCTTCAGTTTGGGCACCAGATGCTTATAAAGTTGGCGATACTTGGATTTATTATTATTCATTAAGCGGATGGGGAAATGCCATTGGTGTAGGTTATGCAACTTCATCTTCAATAGCTGGTCCTTGGGAGGATCAAGGGAAATTGTTTACTTGCCAAGAAATAGGTGTTGATAATGCAATCGATCCATGTATTATCGAAGATAATGGGCACCTTTATATGGTTTTTGGAAGTTTCCAAGGATGTGCATTAGTTGAACTTAGTGAAGATGGAATGTCTTTAAAAGGCGGGGCAGCTATTCAGAATAAAGAAAAAGTTTTATTAGCCGGTGTATATGGACCTTGGAATGGTTCAGCATACGAAGGTAGCTATATAGTAAAAAAAGATGATTACTTTTATTGTTTTGGTTCACAAGGAACTTGCTGTGAAGGAAAAAATTCAACTTATAAAGTAGTAGTTGGTAGAAGTAAAGATGTTAAGGGTCCTTATGTTGATGATAAAAATAGACCTTTAGGTGGGACATTAGGAAATGGGAAACTTGTCGTTTGGGCTTCTATGAATAATGAAAATATTGCTGGTCCTGGACATAATTCTGTCTTAATCGATGACAAAGGCGATTATTGGTTAATTTATCATGCTTATTGTAAAAGAGATAACTTCCAAGTAAGACATTTATTTATGGATAAAATACTTTGGGATGAACAAGGATGGCCTTATATTGAAGGATATCAACCAAGTTATGGAGAGGAATTACTTGGACCTTCTTTTGAAGTGAAGGAGAATACTAATGAAACTAAATAGATTTATATTTTTGTTTTCAATAATTGGTGCTTTTTTATTAGGTAGTTGTAATAAAGCTCCTACTATTCCAAGCGAAGACAAAATTGCCCCTACTGAAACATCTTTGGAATATACAGATTATGGAGCTAGCAATGAATTAAAATTTGAACTTAATAGTTCAAAGTGGTATCGAAACGATCTCGAATTAGGTTTGCCTGATCCTTGTATTGTTTATGAAGATGGAACATATTATATCTTTGGTACAACAGATAGAACCGGGGCAAAATCTTTTGATTGTTATTCAACAACAGATTTTTCATCTTATAAGTATTATAAAGATATTTATGCACCAACTGATACGACATGGGGCAATGGATCATTATTCGCACCAGAAATAGTTAAAATTGATAACTTGTATTATATGTATTACAACGCATCTCACTATGAAGATGGCGTAGATACTGAAAAAAGCGGTATTATGATTGCTGTTAGTGAAAATATTACTGGTCCATATAGAGATTATGTTGGAAAAGATGCTAATGGCAACCCTTTAGATAACTCTAAAGGTCCTATCATTCGTGATATTAACGCTAGCAATTATGGAATTTTAGATGTCACGACATTATTTGATGGTGATGACATGTATTTATACTGGTCGATATACGAAACTAATATAATGCAATATATTGTTGGAGTAAAAATGATTGATCCAGTAACTCCTGATTGGTCGACTTATCAAGTTTTAATTAGACCAGGTGCTATAAATGCTAACGATCGTTTTGATACTACTTTATCTTGGGAAGCTTATAAAGGCTTTAGAGTTGCAGAAGGACCACAAGTTACAAAGATTAAAGATGGGCGTTATATGATTTCTTATAGTGTTAATCACTACCTTGATAAATATTACACAGTTTGCTATGCAATCGGTGATAATCCATTAGGACCTTTTGAAAAACCTTATGTCAAAGGCGAAAACTGGTCCAATATTTTATTTGGTTATGCCGGTTTACAAAACGGAACAGTTTTTGATCAATGGGCTGGTTTTACTGGGGGATGCGGTCACCATTATATTTTCAAAGTTGGTGATCAATACATGATTGCCTATCACGCTTTTAAAAATAGAAATGATATAAGTAGTGGTCGTTGTGTTGCTATTGATTACTTGTTTTTTGATGAAGAAGGAAATCCATATGTTCATGGTCCTAGTTATAGCGCGATGCCTCTACCAGAAGCAACCAGTGGTTATAAAAATATTGCTTTAAATGCGAAAGTTATCGCTGAAGGAACAGAAACACCTGATAGACTTAATGATAATTATATTGTTGAACACTATAATCTAGCCCAAGAAGCGAATAAAGAAGCTGATTTTAAAGGTGGTCAATATTGCTATATTCAAATCCAATTTGATAAAGAGTATACAATAGGTGGCTTAGCTATTTTTAATAGCGCTTATTATGAAAAAGTTTTATATAGTATTGATTTTATTAATTTTGGTAACAGCAATGCTATATTAAATAGTAGTTATAACCGTCAATATGTTGAAGATGCTAAAGAATTTGCATTCCCTTGTGGCAATTTTGCTTATGACTTTGATGACATTAAGACTAACAAAATTACAATTGGCATTAATAGTGCTTACGACTTTAGCTTAAATGAAATTATTGTTTTAGGTAAATAATATGAAAAGAATTTTAAATATATTTGTTTTGGTACCCTTTATTGGACTAGTTTCCTGCAAAAATAATAATAATTATAAAGATGATGGTGACGTGTATGTTGAGCCAAATCCTGTTTTAGTTGACGATTCATATTTATTAAATCATGATGATTTGAATGAAGATACTTATAATAACTCGATAGTTTTACCTTCAACTGGAACAGGAGAATCTAATCAAGCCGCTGACCCTTTCATCTTGAGATATAATGGAATGTATTATTTATACGCTACAACCTCAAATCGTTTTGTTAGGGGCTATAAATCAAAAGATTTGATTAATTGGGAAAGAGTTAGAGGTAGAGGTATTGATCAAGGATTTGTCTATGATTATTCATTAGATCCTAACGCTCCAAAAGATGCAAATCCATTTGCTCCAGAAGTTTATTATTATAATGGTTATTTTTATATGGTTTGTTCTCCTAGTGGGAAAGGACATTATATTTTAAGAAGTAATTCACCAGAAGGACCTTTTAAATCTATTGCTGGTAATATTGGTGAAGGAATTGATGGCTCATTATTTTTTGAAAGTGATGGAGAGATTTTATTTTTTAATGCTGGTGCCGGATCGATTAATGCATTAAAAATGAATGATGATTTAAAATCATTTACAGGCTATAAAATTTCTTTAAATGATAATAAAGTTGGCGGGTGGAATGAAGGACCATTTTTATTAAAATATGATGGTAATTACTACATGACTTATTGTGGTTCGCATTATCTCAGTCCAAGTTATCGAGTTGACTATTCTTTTGCTTTAGGTAGTAGTGACCCAGCTAAATCTAGTTCTTATATTAATAAAGGTCATGTTTTACTCGAAACAGATGATCCTAATTTTAATGGTTTAGGACATTCAATGACTGTTTTAGGTCCAGATTTAGATAGTTATTATATTGTATATCATAATTTAACACCAAATAATGCCCGTTATTTAGATTTTACTAGACTTAGTTTTAATGGTTCAAGGATGGTGGCAAATAATGTTTCTAAAAATAATAATTTAGTGCCTTCTTATCCAACTTTTGAAAGTGAATCATATGGCGAAAATCTAGAAACAGTCGGTGATTTTTATTTATCAAGCGAAAGTAGCGAAGATACATTTACTTGTGAATTTAATGTTACTGGTTTTGGAAAAGCTATATTTGCCTACCATGATGAGAATAACTATAGTTATTTAACTTATAGTGATAATTTAGATTTGGGTATATATAAAGTTAAAGATGGGAAGACCACCTTAGTTTATGAAGCAAGTTTACCTGAAAATACAAATTACGATGTAAATCATGCTTTTAGGATTTCTTATAGTAAAGGAGAGACCGATTTATTTTTTGACACCATGGAAGTTGCTAACGATATACCAAGTTACTTTACAGGTGGGAAAGTTGGTTATGATGATTATTTTGATAATGTTGGGTATGTTGCTTTTAGTAATGTTGGTCAAGGAAGTAGTGATAAAAAAGCTTATAATTCAGACTATATTTTAGCTAATGCCTATGATGATACTTTATCCTATTTGAGGGACGGGAGTGATTTAGTAGTAGTTGATGAAGGCGATACTTTAGATTCATATAGTTATAATTTGATTTTAAATAACGAAGGTGATAGGGCTACTTATCGAATTTATTCTTTTAATGATAGTCCTTTAGATTTGTATATTCGTATGCCTACTCTATATCAAGGAAAGAAGATTGGTCTAAGAATAGATGATGGAGAAATTAAAGAATACACAATCAATAGCGATACATTAATTTATAAAAATGGTGATGTTTACTTTAATTTAGCGACTTTAGATTTACCTTATGGTCCTCACTATTTATCTATTTATAATGTCGGTGATAAAGTTGGATTTAGTGAATTCCAGCTAATCGAAAAAGGTGATAATGATGAATTAAATTTAACTTTAAATAGAAATCTTGACGATAGAAAATTATCAATTATTGGTAATATTACTAAAGAAAGTGATTTTATATCTACAAGTAACGAAACAAGTAGTGGTTTTGTTTACGATGATGTAATTTATTCAGGAAATTATGAGGCAAGTGTTACATTTAGTGTCGATAATTTAGATGATGACGGCTATGTTGGATTACTTTTTGATGCTCAACATTTTAAGAAAAATTATTCTGGTGATGGCTCTGGAGAAAATGATCCAAATGGATTTACAGGTTATAGACTTGAGTTAGATGGTAGCAATGCTAATTTATATCATATCGATTACTTAAATAGAGAGCTAATAGATCGTACTGAATTTGAATTAAATGCTAATACTAATTACACTTTAAGAATAGTACAAAACGGCAAGAAAATAAGTTGTTATGTGAATGAAGAGTTATTATTTGAAGATGCTTATAATATTAGCTTAGATTATGGTAAAGTTGGTCTAATTAGTTCAAATATAAATGCAAAATTTTATTCTTTAGAGGCTAAATAAATGAAATTGAAATGGATTATTTTATTATTACCTATATTAATGCTTTTTTCTTGCAATGGCGAGACGACTAATTCTAATACCACAAACGATGTTGAATTTAAATTTCAGGTAATAGCTAATGTCGATTACTATAACGGAAATAAAAATTATGTTATGTATGATGAAGAGAACGGATACTACGCTGATGTTAATTTAGGTACTAATTTTTATATTCCTTTTAGATATAGTCCATTAAATTATCCTAATAGAGATATTGAGTTTTATATTGAAGATGAAACTATTTGTAGAATGGATACTTCTAATATTGGTAGAGTTAATACCTTAAAAAGAGGCGTTACAACTGTTTCTATCGAACCAACTTATTTTCCAGATTATAGAGTTGATATTAGAGTAAGAGTTTTATGAGAAAAATTAAAAGCTTAATTTTCACCTTTTTAATCTTTTCAATACTTCCGATCATAGGGAGTTGTAAAGATGATAAATCTATTGATTTAGATAAACTGAATCTATATTTTGGCGATATTAAATTATTTAAAAATCAATATGAAGAATTACCACTAAGACCAACTAGCAATAATCCTTTATTTAATGATTATGAAGATATAATTTACGAAATAGAAGATGAAACAGTTTGTGAAATCGATGAAAATGGTATCGTCCATTATTTAAATTCTGGCTTAACTACAGTAAATGCGCGATATGCAAATAAAGATTATTCATTTTTAGTGTATTGCCAAGATACTTATGGTTATGAAAGCGGTGTTAAATACATCGTTAATCAAATTGAAAAGAATTTAGTTAATGATGAGTGTACATTATTTATTGGTGATTCTTTTTTTGAATTTTGGAGAAACGGAAATGCCGGTGTTTTATTTAAAAATGATTTTAAAGGTTATAACGCTTTTAATTTTGGAATTAGTGGAAGTGAAACTCACCATTGGCGCCCTATAATTTATAATGTAATCTCTGAACTTAATCCAAAAAATGTTGTTATCAATATTGGAATAAACAATATTAATAATAGCCATGAATCATTTAGCAAAGTTAGTAAAAATTTATTAATGCTTTTTGAAGATATACATTATGTTTTTCCTAACGCAGATATTTATTATTATTCGTTAATTAAAGGGACAGGTGGTTTTGCTAGTAGTTATCAAGTTTCCAGTGAAACAAATAAATTTATTCAAAACTATATGTTAAATCGAAATTATTTACATTATTTAGATTTAAATAGTTTAATGATAGACGATTTAGACACCTATTTATTAGGTGATGGACTTCATCCTAGTGAGAAGTGTTATCGTTTATTTAAACAACTCGCTATTGAGAATATCGAGTTTTAATTATGAAAAAAATAATTTTAATTATTTGTTCTATATTTAGTTTAGTCAGCTGTAACAATGAAGAAACCAACAATTTTGAAGAACCTTTTATTGATGATAGTTTTTTAAATGGAACAAGAAATATATTAGCTAGCGATTTTTATCAATATGAAGGCAATTATTATATTTATTATTATTCTTTAATGTGTGAACCTTGTAAAGATTTAAAAGAATATATTTCTCCCTTTATAGGTGATAATGAAAATGTCTATACACTTTGCGTCCAAAGTATAAGTGATGATTTATTTTATACATTTAAACAAAAAGAAGGGAATAAAGAATACGAAGTGTATGTAAATGAAATGCTTGGTAAAAGTTCGATTGAAGATACTTATTTAATAGGAACGCCAACTTTATATGAAATAAATGAACATAAATTAATTAATGTTTATTTAGGATATCAAAGTATTTACAAATTCTTAGGAGAATAGCAATGAGTATTAAGTTCGATAAAGATAAAAAATTGTTTCACCTATTTAATAAAAACTTTAGTTATTATTTTTATATTAATGATGCAAACATTTTGGAACATTTATATTTTGGAGCTTTTTTAAAAAATATTGATATTAATGAAATTACTAATTTAGGAGATTCTTGGGGTAGACACTATTTAACTAAAGATAATAAAGAAGAAGTTTATAAATCTCACTTCACTAAAGATATGAGCTATTTAGAACTTGGTTCTTTTGGAACTGTAGATAAAAGACCAGCGCCAATTATAATTAAAAATAAAAATAATTCATATTATACCGATTTTAAATTTTTAAAATTTAAGATCTATCATAATTTAGAAGAAAAAGAAGATTTTCCATTAGTATTTTCTAAATCAAAAGTCGATCGTTTAGAACTAACACTTAAAGAGGTTACTCGTGATATTTATTTGAAACTAAATTATGTGGTTTTAGATGATGTTAATACAATAATTAGATATGTAAAAATAATCTCTAAAGAAGAAGGGAATTTTCTAACTAAAGTGATGTCGTTCGAACTAGATTTAGCTAAACAAAATTATAATTTAATTCATTTTTATGGTGATTGGTCGTTTGAAAGGAACCCAGAACTAATAAAAATTAATCATGGGTATACTCGCTTTTCATCATTCTTTGGTAGATCTGGTCATGAAGAAAATCCTAGCATAATTTATTTAAGAGATGATACAACTGAAGATTATGGTGAGTGTTTCTTAGTTAATTTAATTTACAGTGGGAATTTTTTAATTGAAAATTATGTCGATCGTTACGACAATTTAAGAATTTTATGTGGAATTAACGATGAAGCCTTAGAAATACCATTAAAGAAAAATGAAGAAATTTTATTGCCACAAGTAGCATTAACTTATTCTAATAATGGCTTAACTGCTTTATCTCAATCTTCTCATAATTTTATTAGAGAACATGTTATTAGAAGTAAATTTGTTCATAAAGAAAGACCAATTTTATTAAATTCATGGGAAGGTTGTTATTTAGATTTTAATACGCAAAAAATTAAAAGATACATCGAAGGAGCTTATAAAGTAGGGGCAAATTTATTTGTTTTAGATGATGGTTGGTTTACGAATAGAAATACTGATTTTAATGGTTTAGGAGACCGGGAAATTGAAAAGGAAAAAATTAATTTAAAAGAATTGATTGATTATGCTCATTCTTTAAATATTAAATTTGGTCTATGGTTTGAACCAGAAATGATAAATCTTGGGACCGAATTATATAAGGTTCACCCAGAATATGCTTTAAGAAAGGCTGGAGTAGACATTGGCTTATATCGACATCAATTAGTTCTTGATACATCAAACGATGAAGTTATCGATTATTTGATTAATAAGATAAGTTATTTCCTTGATAATTTTAATATTGATTATATAAAGTGGGATCACAATAGATATTTGGCGGATGTTTATTCAAAAATTCATCCTAATGCAAGCGAAGGTTACTTATACCATTTAATTACTTTAGGTGTATATAAATTATTTAATCGTTTAACAAAAAAATATCCTGATGTTTTATTTGAGGGGTGTGCTAGTGGCGGAGGTAGATTCGATTTAGGCATGCTTTACTATACTCCACAAATTTGGTGCAGTGATGAAACTGATCCTATTCAAAGAACATACATTCAATACGGAACTAGTTTTGTTTATCCACTTTCAACAATGGGTGCCCATATTTCTAAAAACCAAATCACTTCTTATAAAACAAAAGGAGAAATTGCTCTACTAGGAACATATGGACTTGAACTTGATCCATATACTTTAAAAGATGACGAAATTCAAGAAATTAAAGAAATCAATGGAATTTTTAAAGAATTTCATCTTGATACAGTGGTAAATGGAGATTTATATAGATTATATAATCCATTTACTTCAAATTTATTCGGTGTAAATGTTGTTAGTAAAGATAAAAGAAAAGCAATTTTACTATTAATAAATTATCGAAAAGATAATAACAAACATCGTTATATTAAGTTCAAAGGACTTGATGAAGGTAAAGTCTACAAAACAAATTTAGAAAATAAGTGCTATTCTGGAGACTTTTTAATGAAAAACGGTCTAAATTTGTCAAAGTGGCTCAATGAATTTGAAAGTTTCTTTGTAACTTTAAAAGAAATAGACAAATAATAAAGGAGTTATAACATATGAAAAAATCTATTTTAGTTTGTTCTCTTGTTCTAACTGGTTTAAGTCTTAGCCTTGTAAGTTGTAAAGATGAACCTACGACAGAAGCAGAAGTTTTTACAGTTAAAGATGTAACTGTTAATCAAAATCAAACTGTTGATATTCAATTTGATACTTCAGATCCATCTTTAACTGAAAATGTTGAATATTATTTTGAAGGAAGTAATATTCGTATTAGCGGAAATCAAGTTACTGGTTTAGTAGATGACACAGTTACAGAAGTAACCGCATTTTCAGGAGATTATGAAGATACCTTCACTGTTACTGTTTTACCAAATTATGGCACTTTAACAGTTGATGATATTACTTTATATGCTGAAGGACCTGGAGTTGCAGCAAATCCTAGATTCTCAAATCCAAAATATGAAGAAGATGTAATTTATACATTCACTAGTGATGCTATTAAAGAAGAAGATGGAGTTTTTTACGCTTTAAAAGCAAATGAAACTGTTGAAGTTAGTGCGAAAACAAGTCACTTAGAAACTTCATTTACAGTTACAACTAAGGAATTTACAGATTATGCTGATGCTGTTAGAAGTAGAGTAACTTCATGGGAAGAAGCTGGTTCTCCTACAGGTGAAACTTTATTTATTGGCGATTCATTCTTTGATACACAATTCTGGAGCAACTTTTATACTACTTTTGGGAAATATAGCGCTAGAACATTTGGTATAAGTGCTACAACTTCTACTGATTGGGAATATTGGCTTGACGATTTAGTTTATCCTCAAAACCCAAAAAATTTAGTAATGCATATTGGTACAAATAATATTTATGATGATCATAAAAATGCTGAGCAAACAATTACTGAAGTTACTAGATTAATTGAAACAATTCATAACAAATTACCTGATACTAAAATTTATTATTTTGGTATTGAACCAAGAACTTATGGCGCTAACGGTAGAAGTGTTGCTGATACAATTACTTTATTAAACGAAATAAATACTGGTATCAAATCTTATATAAAAGATACTGAAAATGTTACATATCTTGATTCACCAGCATTATGCTATAACACTGATGGAACTGTTAAATCTGACTTCTTTAGAGATGGAACTCATCCAAAACTTGAAAACTATGATTACTACCTTGATTTATTGAATGAAGCAGGATGTGTAATTGATTTAAACGAAAATTTATCCCGTGATATTCCTGATTTTACTAGAACTCAAGCTGATACAGTAGGTCAAAGTCAACAAATGATGTATTTAGGTGCTCCATTAAGTCGTGGTTTTATTTTAGAAGGGAAATTTGATTTAAATGGAAAAGGAAACAATGCTCACATCGAATTTAGATTTGGGACAGATTCTAATAATCGTTTCTTATTATGGGACAATGATAATAACAATCAATTTGGATTAGGCTGGTGTGATAAAGGTGTCTATCAAAATCCAACAAATCAAGATTATACATTTGTTAATGGAGAGACACTAACAATATCATATAAGATTGTTGCATCTAGCAAAAATGTATATTTTTATATTAATGATGTTTTACTTGCTATATATGTTAATATTCCTGATGGCGCTAAAGATTTTTATTTAGGATCTGAAAGCTGCGATATCAAATTTTACGATTTAAAAGCCATGACTTTAGTAGACGATAAAGATGAGTATTATAATGCTTTTGATACATTAAATTTAGATAAATACGAAAATATGACTGGTAAGGAAGGGGTTGTTATTGGGCATAAATCTTCATCAATGATTGCAAGGCCAAGTGATATTGACACTGAATCATATATAGACCCTAGCTCTACTTTTAATATCAGTGGTGCTGATAATGGCGCAGGTGGCATTTATACAGGAATTAGAGACAATGTTGTCGTTTATAATGGATTAACCTTATTAACTGGTGATTGGAAGGTTAGTTATGATGTTCAAATATTAAATTCAGATTTTGAGCCTATAGAAGCTCCTAGTGATGCAGCGTTAGGAAGCGGCAATTATTTTTTCTATTATGGTGTTAGTACCGCTGAAAATGAACCAAAGATGCGGGAACGCTTACAACTTTGGTGGAGGAAAACTGAGAGCGCAGTAAAAATTGGCACTCAATTGGGTGGAACCGATTTTGGTTTAGGTTTAACTGGTTACGAAAATGATTCATTTACTGATACATCATTTCATATTGAGCTCGAAAGAGAAGGTGGAGAAGTTTTCTATACAATTAATATTGGTGATGCTAGTGCCAAAGCTACTTTAACGATTGATGCAAACACTCCATTATCTATTCGGTTTGGAGCTGAAAATTTAAACGCCCAAATTTCTAATTTTCACTTCACATTAGTAGAATAATTATTTGAAAAATTTATATAGGTGACCAAAAAGGTCACCTATATTTTTGATTATGAAAGTAATTTATTTTAAAGAAAAAGAAACTAAATCTCCTGGAATTTGGGAATTTGCACTTAATGAAGATGATTATTCTAATTATTTGAAGAAAGAGCCAGTTTATGGAAAAGGAATAATAAAATATTCTGAAGGCAGTATATATAAAGGAGATTTATTTTTTGATGGAAAAACATTTAATAAAATAGGATTTGGTGAGCAAGACTTTTTAGAAAGTTCATTAAATAACTTAGACGCTGGTGGGAAAGATAATACTATTTTATATAAATATGTTGGTCAATATGACTATCGACATGGTGATTGGATATACGGCTTAGGCACTTTATATTTCTTAAATAAAGATAAAGAACCAGATAGTTTTATTAATGGAAAGTTTTTAGGATTAGAGTGTACAAAAAACATCAAAATAAATAAAAATGTTAGACTTCTGCAAGGTTTTAGTAAAAAAATGCAGATAAAACAATTAATGCATAAAAATTTAGTTAATAAAATTTTATGCATTAATAACAAGATAACAAAAACTTTATTTATTGGGGATAGTTACTTTGAGTTTATAGGAAATCGATTTAATATTTTTAAAGATTCCATTAATTTAGGTATTGGAGGGGCTAAATTTTATAACTTTATTAATTTAGAAAATAGTTTATTAATTAAATTTAGTGCTAGTCGAGTATTAATTAATTTAGGTTTTAATGATATTCATAGTGGGTTTTCTAATAGACAAATAGAATATCAATTAAATAAATTATTAAGTTTTTTATTTAAAAAAATGAAAGTTAAAGAAATTTATATTTTAACTATTATTAATGCACCAAGTTTTAATCATCTAATAAATCAAGAAATTGACTTTAATAAATATTTGTTTAAAAAATATAGAGAAAATAAATATATACATATTATAGACACAGCAGATTTATTT
>JADIMY010000014.1 GCA_017694345.1 Candidatus Onthovivens merdipullorum
ATATAATTTCTTGTAGAAATCGAAGCTTCCTCTAGTTGTAGTGTCATTAATAAAAGGAGTTTTAATGGATAATAATGGATTATATGAAAAAGCTTGGAATAAGATAGTTGAACTTTATCAATTTGGAGAAAAAGTTGCTTATAAAAGAAGACTTAATTTAAAAGATTATAATCAATATGAAACAATAGTTAATGAAGTAATAAGATTGGTTTTAAAAGTCATTAGCAAGACTTTAAGAAGAAACGTTAATGAAAGAGAACATTTAAATTATAAAGAAATTGAGTTAATAATAAGTTTAATTGAATTTCATGATTCTAGATTTATTAAAAACGATATTTATAATCTTTATTTGGAAGATTTCTTTCTTAAATTAATTATTCCTTCTTTGCTTATTGGGGAGGTAGAAAACACTAAATTAAAAGTTATATATATTGAAGATAATAATCTTTATTTTGATGAAAAGATTGATTTACTAGATACTGATAATGAGGAAGAAAATTATGTGGATTATATAGGTATCGATGATATAGATATTTTAAAGATTATCTATATTTGTAATGAATATTGTTTAGAATTTTAGTTAAAAATATTTTAAAAGATAAATGAGAGGGGTGATATCGTGGATTTTAATAAGTTATTAAAGGTGTTTTTTGAAAAAGCTAATGTGAATAATATCGACATATATAATGAAATTTCATTGCAATTGGAATTAGGAATATTTTTGAGAAGTCAATTTAAAAATTATAAAATCCAATTTGAAAGAAATATCTCTTTCTTTGGCATCACAGGCACTACAAAACATGAAATTGACATTGTGATTTTTAATGAGGATAAAAAAGAGAAATATGCTATTGAACTGAAATTTCCTAAAAATGGCCAATATCCTGAAGAAATGTATTCTTTCATTGAAGATATTGTTTTTATGGAAGAACTTAAACGCGAAGGTTTTACTAAGACATATACTTTAGTGGTTGTGTCTGATCCATTGTTTTATGAAGGTGGAAGGGTAAAAACAGGAATTTATGCATATTTCAGAGATAGTAAATCAATTACTGGGAAAATATTTAAACCTACTGGTAAGGATAAAGGCATTTCTTTTTTAGAAGTTAAAAACTCATATACTATCAATTGGAAAAATTGCTATTTAGGCAAGTATTACTTTCTTGAATTTTAATAATTTAATACGAACTTGTTTCATTTCAAAGTTGCCGTTGTTGCCATTGTAAGGGTGTGCAATGTATCAAAAGCGTAGTATGTAGGCAGTCTTTAGTTGACATTTATATTAATAAAAAAATATATAAACCGCTACTTACATTAGTTGAATCTATGCTAATAAGAGTAGTGTTTTTTTATACTTGGTTGAACTTTTAAAAGTGCTAGAGCGGACTTTGAAATGTAAATGTAAATATTTTACATCACGCTTAAATTCAGTTCCATTTTTTGATAAAGTTAAAAAAGTTCGTAAAACTTCGTAATTTCCTTAAATTCGGCCGTAAACTTTATTTAAAGATTTTTAATTATTTCATCTAAATACGGAAGTAACGGATCAATTTTAGTTATTTATAAGATGGTATAAGCAGATATATCGGTTAAAGGCCTAATAATTATTTAAATAAAGCAACAGTAAACATTTTTGAAGATTTTGGAAAATGCGGTAGAATTAAAACCAATTAATTGATTTAAACTGATCACTTCTACATAAAACAAAATAATTGCGCAGTGTAATTATTATAATGATTAAGTAATAATAGTATCAAACTGCGCAAAAATATTTATTTTTTAAAAAGTGCGCAGTATAATATTATTGTAATAAGTGGGGTATTTATGATAATACGTGAAAAATATTTAAAGCAAATAAGACCTTTTTATGACAGTGACTTAGTCAAAATAATAACCGGAATAAGAAGATGTGGTAAATCTGTTATTTTGAAAACTATATTTGACGAACTGAATCATATCACTTCAAATATAATATATTTAGATTTCGAAGACGCTGCCGATTTAAAAAAAGCAAATTCGTCTGATTTATTGTTAAATTATATAGAGCAAAATAAAAAAGACGAAAAATGCTATATATTTTTAGATGAAATCCAAAATGTAAAAGATTGGGCGATTGCTGTAAGAACTCTTAGACTTCATAATAACTCTGTATTTATCTCTGGCTCCAATTCAAAGTTATTATCTAAAGAGTTTGCTACCGAATTATCCGGTAGATATATTTCTTTTAGGATTAGACCTTTTGTTTATAAAGAAATTGTTAAGTATTCAAAACAAATCGGAAAAACTTTTAATGTTACAGATTATCTAATATGGGGAGGTTTTCCTAAAAGATTTGATATGGAAAATGGTGAGGCAACAATTAGGTATTTAAAAGACTTAGAAGACACAATTGTTATAAAAGATTTAATAAAAAGGTATAAAATTAAGAAACCTGATTTATTTAATAAGTTCGTTAATTTTGTTTTAAGAAATAATTCTAGAATAATGTCAGCAAGATCGATTCATAAATACCTAGCTGGCCAAGGCATTGAGTGTTCATCAAATACAATATTAGGTTATATGCATTACCTTAAAGAGGCTTATGTTATTGATGAAGTGCCCCAATACTCTACAAAAGTTAAAAGAGAATTAAATTTTAATCATAAATTATATAATTCAGATGTATCATTTAATTCTTTAAAAGTTGATAATAACAGATATGATTTCGATCATAATTTAGAAAATATTGTATATAATGAACTTTTATATATGGGGTATGATTTAAAGATGTTTGATAATAAAGGAAAAGAAATAGATTTTATTGCGACAAAAAATGGTAAAACATATTTGGTACAAGTTGCTTACAGTGTTGTTGATGAAAAAGCTTATAAAAGGGAATTTAGTGCATTTTCTGATTTAGATAATAGCAATCAAAAAATATTAATAACTAATGATGCAATAGATTATTCAACATCTACGGTACGTCATATTAGACTTGAAGATTTTTTGTTGATGGATGAATTATAATATTTCATATTCGAACAAAAAATATCATCCTAAATGTCTAATACTACCCTAAAAAAATCATCTCATTAATGTAGTTATATATGAATTAAATGAGATGAACTTATTAAACACAATAACTAATGGTGCAGTTCATTAATTTACCTCATTACTTACCACTTTAAAGGTATCTATTGAAAAAAACGGTATGTAGGCAGATTAGTTTACTTTTAAGTTAATTGAGAAATAGATTATATAAATCACTATTTACATTAGTTGAATCTAGATTAATAAAAGTAGTGGTTTTTATAGTTTGTTGAACTTTTAAAAGTACTAGTGGGACTTTGAAATTTAATTGTAAACGTAAATAGTTTACATATTAGAACGACATGTCTGATACAAACTTAGAACTTCTAAGAACGTACAGACTTTTCTTATTATTTGCTATTTTAGTTTTTGCAGTTAATAATTTAATTAAGGAAGTGTACTTTTACTACATGCAGGGGCTTGCGTGTTTTACGACGGGTACGCTATAATAAATACAGAAATAGTATCTGTTTGCGGGGTAAAATCGTAAATTTTCGGCGTTGCAGTAAAAGTAAACATAAACTGCAATGTCGGGGGAGGTTTAGTAATGAAAAAGAAACTGCTTGCATTCATAACGGCGGCAATGAGCGTTGTTTTCGCGTTCTATCTTGTGGCTTGCAACGGCGGCAACGAAACTACGAACGGGAACGGCACGCATACGCATACTTATTCGGAGCAATGGTCGCATAACGATAGCGAGCATTGGCACACCTGCACGGTCGCGGACTGCGACGAGGTAATCGACAAAGCCGCGCATACTTGGGATAACGGCAATATAACGAAAGAGCCGACCTGCACGGCAAAGGGTGAAATGACTTATACCTGCACCGTATGTAAGGCGACAAAAACGGAAGAAATTGCAACAACAGACCATACCTTTTCTGACAAATGGGAAAGCGACGACACTCACCATTGGCACAAGTGTATCAACTGCGACGAGATAAGCGGCAAAGCGGAACATTCGTATAATGCGGACGGCGTTTGCGTGTGCGGTTATAGGGCTATACCCGAAGAGACTCT
>JADIMY010000015.1 GCA_017694345.1 Candidatus Onthovivens merdipullorum
AACTTGAGGGTCTCGTGGGCTCGGAGATGTGTATAAGAGACAGATATATGCCTATGTTTGGTTCACCATTAAACCCAATTGATATTTCTGGAACTGCAACAGTTATTCAATATAAAGGTGCTTTCCAACAAGCTTTAAGAGATCCTAATGTTGATGGTGTTTTAGGTGCTATTTGTCCTACAGCAGTTACCGATGTTTTAGGTGTTGCAAAAGCTGCAATAGAAGTTTATAAATCAACCAAGAAGTTAAATAAACCTTTCTTAATGATTTGCCAAGGTGGAGAGGAGTGCCATCAAGCGATTAAATTATTAAGAGAAAATGGTATACCAGCTTATCCAACCGCTGAACAAGCTGTAAATGCTATGGTTGCTTTATATAAGTATGGATGTAAAAAGTAATTGGACTAAAAAAATGCTGAGCTAGTCTACACGACTAGCTCTTTTTTGTGTAATATAAAAATATGAATAAACCAGGCGCACTATTTTTAGTAATTATGGCTGTTATCGAAGCGATTATTTTACCTTTATTTTTACTTTTTGTAATTTGCCCATTTGCTGCTATTCAAGGATTAGGAGTTATTGATATCAATCTAGGTGATATTTTAATATTCTTAATTTTCGGTTTATGTATATTGCTTCCAATATTTTTTATAACAACAGTACTTTTTGTAATTGCTTTAATTTATACATTTGTTAGTAATAAAAAACATCAAAGAATAAACAATTAAGTTTGAAAAACGTCTAAATATTTTCCCTATTTAATAGTTTTTAATTTGTCTTTTATGGCAATTGATAAAATAAGCGCAATTTGAATTGGAATCATTAAAATAAATAATGGCCAAATATTATATTCGATAAATTGAACGTAGCAAGCTACAATTAGCGTCCAAAAGAAAGCGCTTCTAGTTACAAGCGTATATATTTTGTTTTTCCAAATTTTTGTAAAGATTAAACAAACAGCTGAACAAGCTGGCAATCCCCATAAAAATATTTGCCAAAAGTTAAACTCGCTTATAAAAAGTAAATAAGTATAAATGATGGCGGCAAGTATCCAAACAAATGAGCAATAAAGTAGTTCGATGCAAGCATTGTTTATGATGATTGCTTTATTCATATTTTTTACATATTTAAACTTGTTTTCGAAACTATCATCGCTTACTAAAAAGTCGAGTGAAACATTATAAAATGTCGCTAGTTTATAAAGAGTGTCGATATCTGGAAGTGTATCGCCATTTTCCCGTTTACTAACCGCTTTATCGCTATAACCCATGATCTGAGCTAGCTCAATTTGGGTTATTTTTTTATTTTTCCTTAGTTCTGCAAGGTTTTTTGCTACAATTTCACGAATATTCTTGTTTTCATCCATATAAAAATCCTATCATAACTGGCTTAAAAAGGCAAATTCTCTTAAAAAGAGAGTTATAGAAACATATCTCTTAAAAGTTCTTGTGCCTTATAGTGACTTATTTCTCAATCTTATTTAAAGTTTATATGGCTCAGGATGTGAGCTAATATTATGGAAAATAACATTAAAAAAGAAAAAAAGAAGATTTTCAAAAAGCCATCTAAAAGAACTTTATGCACCATCTTAGGTGTTGTTTTTTCTATTTCAATTGGCACTTTAATCGGCTATTTAGTGGCGGTAGAAGTTTCTCCTAAAGGTAACGATTATTCAAATTTAAATGAAAATACATTAACTGATGATGTTAGTAAACTTTATCAAGATTATATTGACAAGCCAAAAGACATTTTGTCTTATTCACCTAACGACCTTGCTAATATTGCAATTTATAAATACTCTCAACAAAGTTATACGGAAAGCATAATTACGGGAAGCGCGAATTCGATGGGAGTTACTCAAAAAACTTATGGACGTTCATATAAAAATAAAGATTCTGCTTTTAACGAATCGATATCTGAATCTTCATTTGTAAAAGTTGCTAAAAGATTTTATGGAAATGGTGATGAAGTTGATATCTATAATGGCAATATAGAAAAAAACGATCAAGGAATTAGCGCTTCATATCAAGATAAAGAAGAATTTACTAGTGAAAGTTACAAAGATACGTGGGGCAAATCGTTTAAAGAACCAGTCATTTACATAATTTCTGAAAAAACCACTCTTGAAACTTCTAAAGTTACTAAAGAAGAAGATGGAAATTATCTAATTAGTTTAGATTTAGATCCACAAACAAGTGTTGTTAATTATGTTAAGCAAATGGTTCAAATGTCTGGACTTGATGAAGCACCTGAATTTATAGATGTGCATCTTGAGTTTACTATAGACTCTTCACTTAATTTAATTGAACTAAATGTTAAAGAAACTTACTACGTTTGGATGGTTGTAAAAAGTAAAACTGAAGCAACCTTAAAAGAAGAATATAAGGTTTTAGATAAGGAATCGAAAATCCCTTCTATTGATGAAAAAATATATTATTGAGGTAATTTATGAAATCGATTTATAAACAAATTATGTTATGGGCTGGAACGTTAACTCTTTCAACTGGTGTGGCTTTTGCGGCTTTTTTTGATTATTCCAGCTTAAATAAGAATAGTAATCCTGGTAGTGGAAATGACTCAAATAACACTATAACTAATCCAGTTGTCGAAACACCTTCCCAAAAATTACTTGCAAGCATTATGGATATTAATAAAGCTTCAATTGATGGAGGAATATCTATTAAACAAGATAATTCTGAAATCAATTTAGATGTTGATGGTGCCTTGCTTTTAGACATTAACAATCTTGACAACATCAGATTTGAAGGTGATTTAGTGGCTGACATTAACGGAATTAACGCTAAAGGTAAAATCAATTATTTTGAAAATAAAATTTATTTTGATTATGAAAATTCAAAACTATCTTTAAAAACAGATTCGATTTTAGATTTTGTTGAAATGATTCCTAACTATGGCTTCGATTTAGCTTTACCTTCTGAACTTACTAACTTTGACTTAAACGCTATCGTTAATCAAATTAATTCGATGGAACCTGAAGAAGTAAGTGGTGGTTATATGTTTAGATTTGATTTAACTGATACTATCGAAATTGTTTTAAAAAGCGATAAAGAGTATAACTTCACAGGTTTTAGAACAAATAATTTTTACTTTAAAGATACTTATATTAATTTAGATTTTGATATCGACGAGAAAAATAGTGATACCATCACATTTATAGATCCAAATATTGGTCAATATCAAGCGTTTGAGCCAGCTTTTGATCTTGTTAATGTTTTATATAACTCATTTAATAAATCACAAAATACATTAAATCTATCAATTAATATCGATAATTTAGATAAAGCTTACTTAAATCTTGATGCTGATATTTCTTTTGATTCGAGCTTATCTAAGGTTGAATTAAATGGAACAGTAAATGAAGTTAATTTCGATAGAAGCCATAAATTTTTACTTGGTGCTCAAGATTCGAACTTATTTGTTAATTACAACAATTTAAAATTAAGCATCGAAAACCAAAATATTTATATGCTTTTAAATTACTTGCTTGGTAAAGTTGGCGATGCATATTTAACTGATGGTCTTAATTCAATAACTGGTCTATTAGAAGATTTCGATATTGAAGGATTAATGAATAACTTAACAAGCGTTAATAACTTAATAAAAGATATAAAGGTTAGCGAAGAATCACTCGATATTTACTTAAATTTCGATTCTTTAGGCTTAGAAGCAGGCGATATTATTTTAAATTTTGCTTTTAATAAAGAAGAGTTTAAAGGTATAAACATCGTTGATTTAAATATTGGTGGCTATTTATTTGATTTCTCTTTAAAAGTAAAACCTTATGAAGACTTTAACTTTAATAAAGAGGAATATGTTGCGATAGATCCAGCTTTATGTTTAGTCGATTCAGTTTTAGCTTTATCAAATGAACAACGCTTTAGACTTGATTTTGACGCTTCAATCGATGATAAAGCTTCAGAAAATGATATTAGTATAAATGGTGGACTTCAATTTGATATTGAAAAAGAGTATGGCTATGGCGAATTAGATTTAACTGATGCTTCTAAAAATAATCACAATATCAAAGTAGATATGAGAAGTTATGATGAAATCATCTTTAAATACAACGAAAACTTAAAAGGAAGATTTTCAAGCAGTTTCTTTACAGATGTTTTCTCAATGGTTCAAGAGATTTTAAATAACAAAGATGACCATTTTTATGAATTATTTGGCGATATGCTTAATGATTTATCAACTTTACCATTAATGGAAGCTATAAATAACAAAGATTATGGAAAACTTTTTGAAATCGGTTTAATTGATTCTTTTAACGTTACTAATAACAAAATTGAGCTTGTTTTATCAGCTGGACTTCTTGGTATAGATTCAACAATTAAATTAGAACTTGGCTACGATTCAGAAGCTTCAAGTGCTAAAGGCATCTTAAAATACTTTAAAGTTAGTGATTTTGAATATGATGGCAATGTCTATAATTTCCAAGTAAATTTAACTTCATTTGATGATTCTTTAGAAGATACTAGACTCCACCCAGGTGATAATTATATCGAATTTGATAGTTTAGCTGTTTTATTACAACTAGGTATTAATACATCGAGATATAATCACTACCATTTTAATGGAACTGTTAATTTAAACTTAGGAAAGTGGAATTTAACTGAAATACCTTTAGATTTAAAAGTTTATAACGATAAAGGCAATGTAAGTGTGGATGCTGAAATTAGCGAAGTGCCAATTGTACCTATTTTATCGACTGGAAAATCCTTAAGTTTAAGAAATAGAAGCTTAAGAGTTTACTATAAAGATGGCTATATTTATATAAATAGAAAAGAAGAATTCTATGATGCTATCTTATTCTGGGGTAAATGGAAACCATATGAAGTATATGTAAAAGCTGATATTAATACTTTCTTAGATAATATTGTTTATTATCTTTGTAATGTAGGTTTAGGATTTAGCGAAAGCATTATTTCTCAAGATAGCTCAACGAGTGATGATTCAAATAGCGATGATTCGACAATTCATTTTGAAAATATAATCAAATCCTATGAATATAAAGATTCAGCGGAAAATGAAAATTCCTATTTTGCATTAACGATAAATACGGAAGAATTACTAAAAACAAGTGTACTTGGTGACGTTAATTTGAAAGTTAATGTAAATAAGGCAACTCAAACATTATATGGCATTGATTTAGGTTTTAAACTTGTTTCTATATTGGACGCTAACGCTTCATTTGTTCTTGTTGATCTTGGGAAAGAATTTAATCTCGATTCAATGAACGACTACTTAGCGAATCATAAAGGCGATACTGACAATCAGCTATACGAAGTTTATTGATATAATTAAAAACTCCTGAAATATGGGGTTTTTTAATTTAAGCCAAGTTTTGCAGCAAAAATTTATCAAATGTTGGGATTTATGTTTATATCTTTCTAATTTTATAAATATTTCTAGTTATTATCTTGCAATCAAATTGTATATACTTATTTGGTAAGGCGGAGAAGAAGTATGGAATATAATGATTATTTAAAAATGGTGAACAAAGTTAGAGAGATTACTGATTTTAAACCAGAAATTGCTATCGTTTTAGGGACTGGTTTAGGTGAGTTTGCTGATAATATTAAAGTTGTTTCAGTAATAAATTATAAAGAAATCCCAAATCTTCCAATTTCAACAAACTCAGATCATAAAGGCCGCTTTGTGTTCGGCTATTTTAAGGATATTCCAGTCGTATTAATGCAAGGACGACTCCATTGTTATGAAGGATTTAGTAGCGAAGAAGCAACTAGACCTATAAGATTAACGCATCTTTTAGGAGCAAATAAAATCATCCTTACTAATGCAGTTGGTGGTATAAACACAAAATATCATCCTGGAGACTTTATGATTATTGATGATCACATCGATTGCTTTATGCCCAGCCCTTTAATTGGGAAAAATATTGTTGAATTTGGACCACGTTTTCTAGATATGTCTAATCCATACTCTAATGAAATAAATGAAATTTTATATAAAAAGGCAAAAGAAGAGAACTTGCCTGTACATAAGGGCGTATTTATCCAATATAGTGGGCCGCAATTTGAAACTAAAGCATTAATTAGAGCTATGAGAACTTTAGGTGCTGATGCTTGTGGTATGTCAACTGCAATCGAAGCTGTCGTATCAAATCACATGGGAATGAAAACCGTGGCAATTTCATTTATTTCTAATATGGCTTGTGGAATTCTTGATAAAAAAATTACTAATGAAGAGGTTATCGAAGAAGCAAACAAGAGCAAAGAAAGATTTACTAAATTATTATCTTTAGCAATCGAAATCTTCCACAACAATTAAAAATAATCTAGTTTTGCGGAGAAAAATTCAAAATGAATAAGATTGTTCAAACTAAATTTGGTCTTGTCGAAGGTCTTGAATTTGAAGACGGATATAAATTTTATGGAATACCTTTTGCTAAACCCCCTTTAGGTGAGTTAATGTTTAAACATTCTCTTGAACCTGATAAGTGGAGCGACACATATAAAGCTTTTAAGCCTAAATCAAACCCAATACAAAGGGAGGGAAATTTCAGCGTAGGCAACAATAATCTAGATTGCTTATATTTAAATATCTATGTCCCTAAATGTGCTAAAGATAAAATTGTTCCAGTAATGGTTTGGGTATATGGTGGATCTTATGCAACTGGCGGAACAGGATTGAAAGACAACAATATTGCTGAATACGAATCGCTTGAATTTGCTAATGAAGTTGGTTGCATTATCGTTAACTTCAATTATCGATTAAATGTTTACGGTTATTTAAATTTGAATTCTTTAGATAAGAATTTTGACTTAAATAACGGAATAAGCGACCAAATATTGGCATTGAAATTTATTAAAGAAAATATCGAAAACTTTAATGGTGATAAAAATAATATAACTTTATTTGGTCAATCAGCTGGTGCTTCTTCGATTTTGGCTTTAATGACTATAGAAAAAGCGAAGCAATATTTTAATAAAGCAATTACTATGTCGCCAGTTTCGGAACATTTTTTTACTTATAAGGAGAGCGCTAAATTAGCTAAGAAATACCTAAAATATCTTAAAATCAAAAACATCGATTTGAAAAAACTATATTATTTAGACCCTGAAGATATTAAAGCGGCTAATAAAAAACTAGCTAATTATGCTTATCGTAAGGGAGAATTACGCTGTCCTTTTTCACCTACAGTTGATGGATACGATTTAAAAGATTTTCCTATTAACAAATTGCATGAATCGAAAAAAGAACTTTTAATAGGCAATGTGATTGATGAAGGCAATCTATTTTTATTAAAAGCACCTGATATTGCTCTTCCTTTTATGGTTAAGCTTTTTCGCCTTAAAGTAAAAAGAGGAAAGGGAGCTTATCGAAGAAGAGCAAGTGATGCTTTGACTCATAAGCTATATCTAGATCCATTGCTTAAAATTCTTAGTAGATATAAAGCAAAAGCATATAAATATGAATATTCTCATACAACACCAGATTGTAAAAAACTCGGGCTAATAACTTTCCATGCTTGCGATGTTCCAGTTTTGTTTAATTACAATACTAGTTTTGAAAAAGTTGATGATCCTGAAACTCAACGCGTTGGTAAGATGATGAGAGAGCTATTTGGTAAGTTTGCTCGAAATGAATTTGACGACTTTAAAACTTACCAAGAGAGCAAGGGAACAATAAAAATAAAATAAATGGAAACAATACTCTTAAATGAAGGTAAAAATCTACCTTTAATTGTTTTGATTCATTATGATAAGCCAAAAGATGAGTTTATAAATTCCTTAAAATCTACAATTAAAAATTGTTCTAATTTGTTGATTGTTTTTGATGTAAATTGGGATGAAGATTTGTCCCCTTGGAAAGCTGAAAAAATTTTTAAAAATGGAAATGATTTTAGAGGTGGCGCCGATAAATTTTTAGAAAGCTTAACAAAGTTAATAAGTGGAGTAGTTGATAAAAGCTTAAATTATAAACCTACTGATTTAGCCATTTGTGGCTATTCCTTGGCAGGTTTATTTTCGCTTTACGCATTATTTAAAGCTGACAATTTTAATAGTGCTTTATCGATTTCTGGCTCATTATGGTATCCAAATTTTGATGGATTTATTAAAGAAAAATTAGTGGTTAAAAACCCAAAATCGATTTATTTATCCTTAGGTGATAAAGAAAAATACTCTAAAAATAAATACATGAAAGAAGTTGAAGTTAAGACAAATCTGATTTATGAAGAGATCAAAAGAAGCGGCATAAAAACCATTTTTGAGGTAAATTCAGGAAACCATTTTCAAGAAAATGAACTTCGAATTATTAAGGGTATAACCTGGTATTTGAATAATTTATATCTAAAAAAGTGAACTTTTGCGTAGTTTTTTATATTTTTACGCATTTTATAGCATTTTTATTTATCTTATTTTTTATAGAAAAGATGAGTAAACTAAGTAACGTTACATATATTAATAAAATAATTATCCAGTAGAATACGCCAATAGTTTTTGATGTAATAGTAAACCATCCATTAGTTTCAAAATCCAAAAAATAATATGGAAATTTTAAATTACCACCAAAAGTAATATTTGAAGCATAGCAGATATTTGCAAATGCTAAATAATATAAAGGAGTTGAAATACCCCAAAAGAAATCAAACCTTTTCATGGAGGAGGTTTTATCCGAATAAAAGAAATCAAATAAAGCTAAAAGCGGAACGATAAGATGAGGGAATAAATTACTAGCAGTAGATAAATAAGCACCTTGTCCTTGTTGAATCATTGAAGGAGCAAGTAAGCAGAAAAATACTGTAAATGTAATAGTTATAGCAACCGTTGCAATAAATTTAATGAGATAAATAATATAAGGCAAATTTATATCTCTTCTTTTGATAATTGAAAAAACATCGAAAAATAAAGACACAAAAGTTATGGCAGCAATCCAAATATTTGATTGGATTGTATAGTATAAAAAAGTGCTTGTGGACATAAAACCTGAGCTTTCAAGCGTATAGTAAAGTCCAAGAGAAAAGCCTATAAGAAGTAAAATTTTAATTATTAAGCTGATTGAATGTTTCCAAATTAATTTTTTCATGGAAAAAGTTTAGCAAAAATCAGCATATTATCCTAACTTTTTATTTATTAAGTTAATTATTTTACTTAAAATATTAATTAGTTATGGAACAGATTAAATCTTTTAAAATACTTCCAGAAGAAGCAATTAATATAAGAACAAAAGTCTTTGTGGAAGAACAAGGATTTAAAGAAGAATTCGATACAATTGATAAAATTGCTGAGCATTTAATTCTTTTTGTTGATGATAATCCAATTGGTACTTGTCGATACTATAAAAAAGATGATTCTTACTATTTTGGGCGACTTGCTATTC
>JADIMY010000016.1 GCA_017694345.1 Candidatus Onthovivens merdipullorum
GTGGTATATTCGATAATTCTTTTTTGATCATGATTTTCAATTTCTCTAATTCTTAAAGCGTTTTCTGGATTAAAAGCATATTCATAGCTTTTAAGTAATTTAAATTTAGTTAAACTTAATAAATTATTAGTTTCTAAATATTCTTTTAAATATTTAAAATTATTGTATTGATAAAGTAGATCAAAACCATTTTGATATAGAGTTGGATCATCGCATACTTTAAAGCCTTCACTTCTAAGGTAATTATTAAAATCTGAATCTATCGCTTCACCTAGTATTATGATTTCTGGATGTTTTGATAAAACTTTTTCTTTTAAGGCTTGATAGAAATTAACTCCAACCATACTAGCGACATCAAATCTAAAACCATCAATTCCTAAATCGATATAATACTTAATTACATCAACTAAATAGTTTACTAATTCATCATTATTTAAGTAATTTAAGTCATAGACATCAGTCCAATCACTAGCTTTAGTATTGATATTACCATTTTTATCTTTATAGAACCATTTTGGATGTTTATTTAATAATACAGAATCTTTTGAAGTATGATTAAAAACGATATCAATCATTACTTTCATATTTTCTTTATGAATTAGGCTAATTGTATTTTTAAAATCTTCGAGTGATCCAAGTTCACTATTAATTTCATAATAGTCTTTAATTGAATAAGGAGAACCTAAATCACCTTTACGATCTTTTTTGCCAATAGTATTTACTGGCAAAAAATAAATGATATCAGTACCTAAATCTTTAATGTATTTAATGTAATGATTAAAAGCATTAAATGTACCTTCTTTTGTAAAATTTCTTACATAAACTTGATATATTATTTGATTTTTTAAATAGTTTTTCATAATTTTTTCCTCTCGAAACTAAAAAAATTATATCGATATAGATTTTAGTTTTTCAAGTAAATTTTTATTAAATCTAAATCTTTTCTTATTATTTAAATATATTAATTCGATTAGCTTTTAAATTGGTGATAGCCTTATAAATTTTATATAAAAGGGTCGTCTATAGATTAGTTTTTGTTATATAATTTGTTTATGGTGAAAAAGAAGAAACAAAAAACAAAAAGACTATTTAAAGATGAAAGATTATATCGAGCTTATAGTGATATATATAATTTTTATTGCTCTAAAATAAATGAAAAAGGTATCTCTAATGAGGATCTTTTTTTAATGGCTATTAAAATAGAACTCGCTTTTTGTGCTAAAAATATTTATTTAGATCGCTTCTTTTTAACTAATTACTTATTAGTTCCTCTATATTTAAGAAGAGCGATTGAAGCAATCGCTCTATATAACTATTTCATTAATAAAAACTTTGAACCAGTTAATTTACAAGTTTTTAAACTTTACGCTAAAGGAGTTAATGTTGGTCAAAAAGAATTAGGTGATATCAAAAAAAGATTGATGCTTGGTAAAAAAGTTGATGTTAAAAAAGCAATGGAAAATAAGTTTTTATACTTAAGTGGTACTAGTTCCAATGAATTTAAGTTTTCTAATATCATTAAAGAAATTGATTTAAATAAACTAGGTAATTTTGATATCGATTTTGAAAAAGATTATTTAAATTTAAGTTTAATAATTCATTATAGTATCGATGAAGCTTTAAAAAACTATATCGTTGAAAAATATTTAAAAAAGATACTCGATAAATATTTAAATTTATTCGATTATATCTTTAAAGATGAATTAAAAGGGATCTCTAGATTAAATGAACCTTTAATTTTTAGTGATGGACCTACATTAATAGCGATAAATAAATTATTTGAAGATTTTTCAAATGATATAAGTTTTTTTAGTTTACTTATTTCTCACACAAGTAAGAATCCATTTTGTGCTGATTTATTACATTTATATTACGAATATATAAGATCATTTTTATATTTACTCGTGAACGATAAATATGAAGAAATAGTTTTTTCTTTAAAAACATTTTTAGAAAAGTTATCAATTTTTGGAAAACTTTTATCATTTGATAAAGTAGAAGCTCAAAAAAGATATGATTATTATTTAGAAGCTTTAACTTTAAGTTTAACCTCAACTGATTTAGATAAATGTTTTGATACGGAAATAAAAAGTTTATTCGAAAAATATAAAAAAGAATTTAACTTTAAAAGAAATATTTATGATTTTAAAAATTTACTTGTAACTAGTCCATCTTACTTTATTTATGGTAAAACGATATCTTTTAGTAATGAAGTAGACTTCTTTTTAACTACTTATTGTTTAGAAAATAAGGAATATTTAACTAAACTTTATAGATATAGTGTTGGAATATCTCATTGTACTGGATATTTAGGATTTGAAGATGAAAAAGATTTTAAAAACGCTGCTTTAAAAGTAGTAGATTTTGTCTTTAAATTTTCTAGAAAAATTTTAAAAATTATTCAAGATGAAAATAAGTTTTCGATTGAAGATATCGAAAACTATTCTCGAGGTTACGATAAAATCTATGATGATTTTAGTGAAACAATCGATTCTTTATATAATATTATTAAAGATAAGTTTAATATTGAAGAAGCAAAAGATGATATTGAAATAGATTTTAACGAAGGGAATTTCCTTAAAATTTTTGGTGATTAATTTAATCTAATTCAGAGATTCCTTTATATAGGTTATAGTAATAGCCTTTCATTTTAATAAGTTCGTCGTGTGTTCCTCTTTCAATGATTTTACCATGTTCTAAGCACAAAATAGCATCGCTATTTCTCACTGTTGATAAACGATGAGCAATTACTAAAACTGTACGATTTTCCATTAATTTATCCATACTTTGTTCGACAAGTTCTTCAGTGTGGGTGTCGATGTTACTAGTTGCTTCATCTAAAATTAAAACGGGTGGTTTAGAAATTGCCGCTCTAGCTAGAGCTAAAAGTTGTCTTTGACCTTCACTTAAATTATGTCCATCGTCGAATAAAAGTGTATCGTATCCATTTGGAAGTCGCTTTATAAAACTATCAGCATTAGCGATTTTAGAAGCTTTAATAACTTCTATATCGGTTGAATGCCTTCTAACATATCGGATATTATCTTTTATAGAACCAGTAAATAAATGAGTATCTTGCGTAACCATTGAAATCGATCTTCTTAAAGATTCTTTTTTAATATCTTTGATATTGATTCCATCATAAGTTATTGTTCCACTATTTATTTCATAAAATCTTGAAATTAAAGATATAATCGTCGTTTTACCTGCTCCAGTAGAGCCAACAAAAGCAATCTTTTCACCAGGTTTAGCGTATAAAGAAATATTATCTAAAACAATTTTATTAGGAACATAACTAAAAGTAACATTATTAAATCTTATATCTCCCTTTAAAGGTACTAATTTAGTTTCACCATTTTTTAAAGGAATTGCCCACCCTAAATGTTCTTTACTATTAGGATCATCATTAAGTTTAACTAAAGTAACATTACCTTCATCTATTTCATGAGGTTTATCTAAGTAATTAAAGATTCTTTCAGCACCAGCTAAAGCGGTTAAAATAGCGTTAATATGTTGAGTGATAAAGTTAAACGGCTGAGCACTTTGTCTAACATAAACTAAGTAACTAGTTAGAGCAGGAACCCCACCTTTTAAAATTCTAACGCCATTAATTGGTAAAGAAAAAATAACTCCTAAGACACAACTTATTGCAAAATTAAAGTAACTTAAAGCGACGATAACTGGAATGTTAAGTTGTGTATGAAAAAATGCTTTTGTTGAAACCTCTTGAAGATTTTTATTTCTAATGAAAAATTTTTCATAATTTTCTTTTTCGTGATTAAAAGCTTTTTCAACCTTTGTTCCATTAATATTTTCTTCGATGAATCCATTCATTTTAGAAAGTTCAGTTTGCTGATTATTAAAGTATTTTCGACATTTAATCGAGTTAAAAATGATAAATATTACCATCAAAGCTAAAAAGAAAACGACGATTAAAGATAAATAGATATTGAGCAAAAATAGACCAACTAAAGTGCCAATAATATTAGCTAAACTAAAGACAAAATTTGCAAAAGAATCATTTAAAGCAGTGTTTAAAGTATCGATATCATTAGTGAAATAAGTCATAAATTCACCATGAGTATGTTTATCAAATTCACTTAAAGGAAGCGCTAAAGTTTCTTTAATTAGATCGAGTCTAATATTAGCGATTACTTTTTGAGATGTTCTAATCATTAATTGATTATAAATTAAAGTAGATAAAACTCCACCAAGATATAAAGAACCCATTAAAATAATTGAATTAATTAAGTCGCTATAAGTAGCAGTACCATTTTTAATTTCTAAAATAGTACTAATTACATCTTGAAGTTTAAAAGTACCAATAATTGAAGCTAAACTACTAAAAATTGTAAGTAAGACAACAATAACTAATATTAAACCTTTAATTCCTTTGTAGTAACTTAATAATCTAACTAAAGTTTTAAAAAAGTTTTGTGGTTTATTTAGTTTTAACTTAAATAACTTCATTCTAACTTACCTTCACTTTGTATTTTATAGATATTTCGATAAATCTCATCTTTAACTAATAATTCTTCATGAGTTCCAATGTTATTTATTTTTCCATTATTTAAAACAATTATTTTATCGGCGTCTTCTATAGCACTAACTTTTTGTGAAATAACAATTTTAGTTATATTAGTTAATTTCTTTAAGTTTTCTTTTACCTTCCCCTCGGTAATATGATCTAAAGCACTAAATGAATCATCTAAAATTAAGATTTTAGGATTTTTAAGTAAAGCTCTAGCTAAACATAATCTTTGTCTTTGACCACCTGAAACAGTTGTACCACCTTGACCAATATAAGTATCAAACCCATTATCAAGTTGATTAATTATAAAATCATAAGAACAAGATATTTTACAAGCTTCAATAATTTCTTCTTTAGTGGCATTTTTATTTCCCCGTTTTAAATTGTCTAAAACTGTTCCACTAAATAGAAGTGGTCCTTGAAATGATATTGAAATAGAATCGTGAAGTGTTTTCAAAGAATATTCTTTAATATCTTTATTATCGATTAAGATTTCTCCTTTTGTGACATCATAAAATCTTTCAATTAAATTAATTAAAGTAGTTTTCCCACTTCCAGTTTGTCCAATTATTCCGATATATTCACCAGATTTTATATCAATATTTATATCACTTAAAACATATTCTTTAGCATTAAGATCATATTTAAAATAAACATCTTTCATTAAAATCGATCCAGATTTAGGGGTAAGAGTAGAATCTATTTTATTAACGATTTCACTAAATGTATCTAAAACTTCCATAACTCTATAAACACTAGCACTAGATCTATTAACTAGCATAAAGACATTTGATAACATTCTTAAACTAGCAAGTAATTGCATTATATAAGTTAAAAATGTTGAGATTTCACTAACATCTTGAATTAGTCCTTTATTGAAAAACATTGATCCAAAGAAAAGTAAGGCGATGATTGTGGAGTAAGTTACAAATTGAATGGCTGGCATATTCATCGCTATTAAACTAAAAGCACTTGAAGAAGTTTTCTTTAAATCTTCATTAACATTATTAAATTTTAATTGTTCATAATCTTCTTTAACATAAGCTTTTATAGTTCTTATAGCGATTATTGTTTCTTGAGTTGTTTGATTTAATTTATCGACTATTTTTTGTAAAGCTTTAAATTTAGGAGTAACAAATTTAAGTAGAAGTGCAAGGATTACTGTTAATAAAGGAACAGCCACTAAAAAGATTAATCCTAAATAAGGAGAAACAATAAAAGCTAAAACTAAAGAAAAAATGAGTAAAATTGGACTACGAACACTAGCCCTAAAAGATTGGCAAAAACTATCTTGAATAATGGTGATATCGTTAGTAAGTCTAGTGATCAAACTAGAAGCACGGAATTTATCTAAATTTTTAAAAGAAAAGTTTTGAATCTTTTTAAATTCCTCATCTCTAAGAGTTGCCCCTAATCCTCTACCACAAATAGCGGTATATTTAGCACTAATTATTCCAACGGTAAAAGCAAAAATAGCACATCCTATCATTGCTCCACCAACTCCAAAAACAATAGAGTAATCAGCACTAGTTATAATATTATCTTCTCCATAAAAAATACCTAAATTATTTTGTAGTATATAATTCATTAAAAAAGGAACAACAATTTCTAGCATTGTTTCTAGCATTGTACAAATTAGAGCAATTATTGTTTCTTTTTTATATGGCTTAAGATAGTGAAATAATTTTTTAATCATATATGTATATTCTAATACAATTTAGTAAAAGTTATTATCAAAAATGTTATAAAATTTATATTTTTTAAATTTAAAAAATATTTTAGTTTTGCAGTGTTTTTATCGAAAAAAATTAGTTTTTAGTTAATTTTCTTAGAAGTTCGATGTATTTAGAAAATTTAAAAATTGTAAAAGTATAAGTTTTACTTTTGATAATTTTATTTACTTCATTTAAAGTAATTTCTTTCATTTCTCTATAAACATAATCGTTATGTAAACGATAGCCAATGTCTTCGGTTGGATCATACCCTACAAGATGATCATTTGTAATACAAAATATATCTTCTATCCATAATTCTAATACTGAATCATAGATATAATGAGGTTCAAAAAGTTTAGAAGTTTCACTTCGAACTAGAAATGGTCCATGATATCCGTTTAGTGGAGAAAAAGTAATTAAGTAATATTTCATAAAGTTTCCCTTCTTTAAATTAAGTTTAAATATTTAACTTCTACTAAATATACATTATTTGTACTACTCATTAATTCCTTATGGTAATTAATGAATTTAGTATCAAGCTTGTGACAGTTAGTTAGATTTAAAGCATATTTTAAATAAGTGTTTAATTTATCTTCTTTATTAACAAAAGAAGAGGTTAATATATTTAAGTTGTCGTATAAATCTAATGATTTTACTAAACTTGCTACAAAGTTATCTTTAACTTTATTTATATAAATATCGTAAGATTCTTTTTTATTATGAGTTAATATAGTTAAAGGAGTTGCTATATATTTTATAAAGTAATTTTTTAGATTATAGATATTAAAGATTTCTAGATAGATGGCGATATCTTTAATATCGCTATCTTCTAAAGTGTCATGTAATAGAATTATTTCACTTATTCCTAAAATATTAATCTTATATTTATTTAATAAGTTATTATCGTAATAATATTTATTATTAATCTTAATACTTATTAGATTAATAAAATTATTATACATTCTTATAGGATGATTAAAGTAAGGCTCAGCGTTAGTTCTATATTGGTTTAAATGTAAAAAATAACCTATTAAATAAGATAAATATAGTGAACTAACTTTACTAATTTTATTAGTAGATATTTCTTTATTTATATTTTCTATTAGTTCTATTTTATTCATTAATTTTCCTCCATTTATTTACATTAATATTTTAATTTAATTAATAAATACATTGGTCAAGTCGCTATTGACAATTTATAATTAGAATATGGAAAATTTAGAAGAATATATAAATAAACATAGTGCTAATTTAGAAAAAAGAAGTGATTTTACTACTTACTTATATTACTTATTAGATAAATATAAAATAGATAATGTAACTTTGTATAAGAAAGCTAATATTTCCAGGCAGTCATATTCTTTAATGATTTCAAATAAAGTTAATCCATCGTTAAATAGTTTAATTAAGATTATCTTTACTTTAAAATTAACTAATCACGAAGCCAAATATTTATTAAAGAAAGCAAATTATACTTTATCATCTTCAAGTAACTATTCATTAATTATTCGTTATTTTATTGAAAATAAAATATACAATCTTAAAAGTTTAAATGATTCTTTAATAAGGTACGGATATAGGAGTAGAACTATTGAATAAATCTTTAAATTAGATGAAAAGTGCCTAGTTCTTACGTATTTTTAAAAATTTTCTTAAAAGATACTAGAAGCATTTTACAAAGCATTTGTAATTTAATTCTCAATATATTTTAAAGAACTATGGATATATTCTTTTTCAAATCTATTAAAACTATATATTTTAAATAAAGTGTTTAAACTATCTTTTATAGTCATGTTGATTTCTTCAATTATTTTCTTTCCTTCATCTTTGGATAAATTAAAATATTTAGAGTAATTTATTAAATTATCTAAATTTATTTCTTTCATATCACTAAATATATTTAAAGTATGAGTATAACTATTTTTAACTTGGTTTAAATCAAAAAGTGGAGATAGTCTAATCTTAAAATCTTCACTAATAATAAAGCCATGATTTCTTAAATGATCATCAGTGTTAGAAGTTATAATATTAAAAATCATTCTTTTATATAGTTCTAATAAATCTAAATTAGGATCACTTGAATATTCTTTAATTAGAATAACTAAATCTAAATAAGAATAATTACTTGATTCTCCATCCTGTGCATTAAGCAAAGTTAATGCACTAATATAATGGATTCTTTTTTCTTTATTTTGATCAAATCTTTTTGAAAAAAGTGTTGAACCAATTTAGAGTATTTTGTTAACTTAAATGAAGGAACAGTTAAGTTAACCCTTCTAGCTAACTATAAAAGTAGACATTCAAATTTTTCAACATCATAGCCATCATTATGTGAAGGAAATTTAGCAATCCAAAGATTATTAAATTCATCTTTAACATTAGCTTTAGGTCGAGCTCCACCTAAACTAGATCCTAGATTAATTAATATTTCGATATTTTTATCATAACTTTTAGTTTTACTAAATCTAATTGCTTCTTTTTCGATATTGGGAACATCAATTAAAATTGGGATATCTTTTTCTTTAGATAAAAATTCTTATGAATTTTTATCTAAAACTCTTAAAAAACCTGTTCTAAGATAATCACTTGTGTTAATTAAATAGTCATAAATAGATGGTTCGTCATTGATATAAATCGCGTTATTAGAACTATGTTTTAACTTAACTTTTATTAAATTTCTTCTCTATCGATCAGGAAGCAAATCACTAATAAAAGTAAAAGAGTTTTTACTAAAATATTGTCTACCTTTATAAAAAGATATTTCTTTATCTAAAAAGAAGTTAGGATGATGATTTTTTAAAAAATAATCATCATATACAAAAGAGATTATCTCTTTTGAATTAAGATAATCGAAATAAAGAGTACCTATTTTAGTATCACTAAATATAAAAGATCTAATTCTTTATGTAGTTTCATTTTCTTCCTCTTTTATGAATTATTAAATTTAAATCTTGCATCGTTTTACCAACAACATCATCTTTAGCAACATTTAATAGATCATTTTCAAAACCACCTAAAGCGTGTAAAACATTTATATAATATCCTATAGATATAGTTGGATTGCCTTTTTCTATTTGCCATAAAGTAGTTCTAGAAATATTTGCTCTTTCGCAAATAAGTTCCATAGTAAAGCCTCTTCTAAGCCTAGCTAATTTTAAATTATTTCCTAAAGTTTCTAATATCTTTAAAGATTGCGGTAATACAACAATTTCTTTTTTCATATGTTAATTGTAATAGACAAAAAGCATGTTTTTATCAATATATTAAACATTAATAATTTACCTATAGCAATAAATTTGGAAAAGTTTATTAAGTTAATATATTCGCAATTAAATAATTTGAAGAAGCTATTGAGAGTTGAATGGTTATTGAAATAAAAGGTTTTTAAATTTAGTAATTTTGTAAATCATATTAATAATAAGAAAATTACAATTTTTTTAAATTTTTTTGATTAAGGTTACATAAAGATTCTCTTTTTATTTTCATTTAAACTTTTTGTAAAAGATATCTTTTACAAATTCTTTGTCTCTTATAAAGAAGTAGAACCCCAAGCTTAGTAAATTTCTAACTCTTTTTATAGATTTAATTTTTTTCTTATCACTGAATTTAAACTTATAGGTATTTATTAAATTAAAAATATAAATTATTCAATACTTACTCAATTTAAATTAAGTCAATTGAAATTGAGTAATTTCTAAAGAAAAAGTTGAATATTTTATACTGGAATTAAAGAAAAAGTTGAAAATATTCTTTTTAATCTTGGAAAAAGTTGAATTTACAGCTAAAATAATATTGGAAAAGTTGAAATTTTAAAAATAAGAGAGACGAAAATGTTATATCGAAAAGCACAAAAAGAAATAAAAAATTGGTTATCATCTACTTCAAAAGAAGCTCTTTTAGTTACTGGAGCTAGACAAGTTGGTAAAACATATTTAATCTTAGAAACTTTAAAAGAAAGTAAATTAGAATATATATATTTTGATTTAGTTAATTCAAGCGAATTAACTAAAACATTATCTAATTATTTAGATAATGTCGATATGTTTATAGAAACACTCTTTCTATATAATGGCTTTGTTCCTAAAGAAGGCTCAATTATCTTTTTAGATGAAATACAAGAGTTAAAAGAAATAGTAACACTAATCAAATATTTAGTGCTTAACACTAAGTATAAATTTATTTTTAGTGGATCCTTACTTGGTGTTACTTTAAATAGCGTTAAAAGTGCTCCAGTAGGATATTTAAAAACCATAACGATGTATCCTTTAGATTTAGAAGAATTTCTGATTGCTAACAAAATAGATCAAAGTGTATTGACGAAATTAGAAGACTATTTTTTAAATCCTAGACAACTTCCAGAAGTAATTCATAATACATTATTAAATCTTTTTTACCATTATTTAATTGTTGGAGGAATGCCTAGAGTTGTAGATATTTATGTTAGTACTAAAGGTTTAAATGAAACCTTTAGTACGCAAGAAAATATCATCGAAGAATATAAAAGAGATTTTACAAAATATCAAAAAGAAGAAAAATTAAAATTAATCAATATTTTTGATTCTATTCCAAGTGAATTAAATGAAAAGAATAGAAGATTTAATATTAATTCCTTAGGAACTAATTCTAGCTATCGAAGATATGAAGATAGTTTTAATTGGTTAATAGATGCTGGAGTTGCTATTCCTACTTATAACATTAAAGAAATTAAATATCCCTTAAAGGCTAGTGAGAAAAGAAACTTATTTAAATTATTTTTGAATGATACTGGTTTACTTAGCTCGATGTATGGTAAAGATACAATCTTTACCATTTTAGAAAGAAAAGAAAATAGAAACTTAGGTGCTTTATTTGAAAATTTTGTCGCTATGGAACTTAAATCTAAAAATTTACCTTTATATTATTTTAACAATAAAAAACATGGAGAAATTGATTTTGTAACTACATTAGGAGATAAAATAATTCCAATTGAAGTTAAATCAGGTAAAGACTATAAAAATCATTTTGCATTAAACTATTTTTTAAGTGAAAAATCTTTCGATAAAGCTTTCGTTTTAAATACTTCAAATATATCCGTGGTAGAAAATATTTATTACTATCCTATTTATATGGTGATGTTTATTAAACCTAAAAATCTACCAGAAGATATAGAAGTAGATCTTTCTAGTTTAAAAAGTACCAAGTGGTAAATAAGAAGTGTTATGTTTTTAAAAAGTATTGATTTAAAGTAAAAACAATGCAAAAATTAAATATTTTTATAGTTTTATTTAATCTATAACTTTAAGAAAGTTTAGCAATAAACACAGTATCTCCTCTAGCTACTTTGTTATTGTTTTACTATTTTGTTTTTCTCAATCTCATTTATAATTTAATGAACAAGCTTTATTGCATTAACCAAATCGATATATGAAAAAGAAGAAGTTTTATTTTAACCAAAAATATTTGTTTTAATTGAGTAGAAAGATTATAGCTATAAACACTAGAAGGAAACTCACAAAATATTTTTTATATAGAGTACTACTATAAAGAATTATTCTAGAAAAAGATTGTTCGGATTTTTTGTTTTTTTGTATTCTTATAAATTCAGGTAAAACAATAAATTATTTTCTTAAATCTAATAATCACATATTGTCTCATATCAATAAAGGTGCTTTAAACTATAAAATATTAAAGATAAATATGAATTGTGTTAAAAAGTTAATACCTTCCTATATATAAAGATATAGTCAATAAAATTATTAATTTGTAAAGAAAGTGTAAATCTTAAAGATGATTAAAATTCCATCTTTAAAATATAAACTCAATAGTTTAAACTTTAGTTATGAAGCGAAAAACTAGTTTTGTTTATGTATTTACTCTTATAGAGAAATCTAATAATTACAATCTACTAAGTTTTTTGAAGTCTAATCGCTACTAAATAATTAAAAATTATTTAGTAGCGATTTTTATTTTATTAAAAGCTTTTTAAGGGGGAGAAATAAAAAAATGAAAAGCGGAAGTAAAGTCTTAATTGGTGTACTTAGTGTTGCTGCACTTGTTGGTACTGGTGTTGCAACTTGGACAGTTGGGGGTGGTTATCATGAAAAAGAAACTGTGACTATAACCCCTGAAATTGCAACTATTGGATCTAGAGATGTTGATTTAGATGTCGTTATTGATGATGATGAAGGAGATCATCCTATTAGATTTGATAACCCTACATTACAAGATTTAAGTGTTACTTATCATGTCACTGGTAAAAAAGGTGCTGATGCTGCAGATGATTTTAATCCATTTACCTATAACTATTCAACTGTAGCTTCTGAATATCAACCAAACTTATCTTGGGAAACTACTGTTTATAGAGATGGAAGTCCTGTCGGTAAAGATGATGCTTTCTTTGACTATGTTGTAGCTCCTAAAGGAGAAATGAAATATAGCGATTGGCTTATTTCAGGTGGAATAGATGTTCCTTTAATTTTTGAATGGTCTGAAGAAATTTTAGGTGGATTAAATCCTCAAACTTATATCTATCAACATATAGCTCAATATCCTACTAAAGATGCTCAAACTGAATTCTTTACTAAACTAAACGAAGCTTTAGATGTCACATTTAAATTTACCTTTAAAGTTGGTGGGTTAACTGAAACTCCAATTGAAACTCCTACAACTGGTGAAGTTACTTTACCTACAGTTGAAAATAGTACTTTATCAATTGAAGGAATGACTGGTAATACTATTCCTGCTGGTGAACATACAATTACTATTACTACTAATGAAGGATATGTATTAACTGATAACAAGTTATCAGTTATAGAAAATGGTGAAACTAAAGAAGTAACTATGACTGAAAATTCTTTAACTAGAGCAGCTTCTCATACATATACTCGTAAATATGATTTTAAAGAAAATGCTACTTATAGATTTGATTATGCTGTAGAAGAAGAAACGGTAGTAACTCCAGTAGAGAAATATGCAGTTACATTTACTCAACCAGAAAATGGAACTATTACAGTTACTAGTGGAGAAACTAGTTTAACTAGTGGTGCTTTAGTTGATGAAAATACTGAAGTTACTTATGTAGTTACTCCAAGTGAAGGATATCATATTGCTTCTATAACTGTTAATGGCAAAGCAGTAGAAGAGTTTGATAATACTAGTTATACTGGAACAGTTACTGTAACTAGTGCAACAAGTATTAGTGCTACTATGGAAGCTGATACACCTGCTATTGAATACACAAAAATATCTGACTTAATTGCTATAGGTGATGGTTCATTTAGCGAAGTAACAGTAAAAGCAACTGTTGTAGCTGTTACAAAATCAGGTTATGGAATTAGTGATGATACAGCAATAATGCAAGTCTTTAATTATGATTTAGCGAATCAATATAAAATAGGTGATGTACTCGAAATTAAAGGAACTCCTAAATATTTTAATGGATCCGTAGAATTCACAAATACTGCTGATTATAAGTTATTAGAAGAAAAAGATGAAGTAACACCTAATACAATGGATGTTACAGGGGCAGATTTTAATAGTGGAATCGATTCGCTATTATATAAACATATAAGAATTACTTTAAGAGCTGAAATTAGTGGAAAATATACTAATTTTTACGCTAATGATTTAACTAAATATTCTAATTTTAGTTTGATTGATTATGATTATACTTTCGAAGATGGTAAAAACTATACTATTGAAGGCTATGTTGCTTATTTAAATAACGGAAAATATATTTATTTATATGCTACACATGTTGAAGCTGCTGCTGATAGTGAATATGTAACTTTAAATTCAATTTCAGAAATGATATCAGGTGGTACTTATATTGTTAATGGTGAAGTTGCAGCTTTAACTACAAAAGGTATGATCGTTGATGATGGCACTGCAGGTGTTTATGTTTATTTAAATAAAGCTCCTAATTATACAGTTGGACAAGAAGTTAGCATTAAAGGTTCGGTTTCTGCCTACAATGGATTATTACAATTTGGCGAGGATTCTGAAA
Organism: Candidatus Onthovivens merdipullorum; assembly: GCA_017694345.1. Lineage (GTDB taxonomy): Bacteria > Bacillota_I > Bacilli_A > RFN20 > CAG-826 > Onthovivens > Onthovivens merdipullorum. The sequence goes on from JADIMY010000016.1 coordinate 14,231, forward strand.
TTACATTGCTAGATACTAACGATTTTACTACCACTGTTCCTACTGAATTAACTAAGGAAATAGCTGAAAGTTGGGCTTCTGAAAGTCTTGCGCAAACTACAGTTAAACCATATACTTGGACTTCTACAATTACAAAAGATGGTAACTTTTTTATTGCTAATTTAGATGACGCAAATATTACTATTGAACCATCATATATTCCAAGTAATTTTTCTCTAAAAGAAGGATCTTCTTATAGAATTACTGCTTATTTTGGTGGTTATTCAACAAGTCATGAATATGCTGCGGTTTATCTAACTGATGTTAAAGAAATTACTCCAACATATGATTCTGTAGAAAGTGTTGTAATTACTAATACCGACACCGAATTAGAAGTTGGGAAAACACTACAATTAACTTCTAAAGTTTTACCTGAAACTGCTAATCAAGAAGTTACTTATGAAGTTACTAGTGGTAGCGAATATGCTAAGGTTAGCGAAACTGGTTTAGTTACCGCTGAAGCAGAAGGTGAAGTTACTATTACAGTTACTACAAAAGGATTAAATTCTAGCGAACAAACTGTTACTGATACAATCAATTTAAATATTATAGCAGCTACTGTAACAGATGTTTTTACTTCTGCTGGCATATATAAATATGATGTAAGACTTAATGAAGGTTCATATTCTGCTGATAAGGCTGAATTAATTGAAGTTTTAAAAGTTGGGGATGAAGATAGTAGCAACCAAATAGTTTCTGCAACAATAATTGATAAAGTTTATAGTGATACAACTTATGAAGGTATTAAATTATCAAGTTCAAAGGTTAATGGTAGTTTTAGTATTACCACAAAAGATGACATTTACAAAATTAAAGTCGGAATAATTGGGTGGACAGAAAGCGGAATTGGTTTATCAATTGATAATGGTATAGATGCTGCTGTTACTTATTCTTTAGATGGTGAAGGTGACAAAACTACCGTCACATATTTTAAATTTGAATTTGAAAATGCATCTAAGAATTTTACTTTTACTGCAACGAAAAGATTAGCTATAGCTTATTTGGAATTCTTTACGAAATAAAATTCGGAAATGAAAAAACTTCTCTTAACTTTACTTGTTTTATCTAGTTTAGTAGGAGTTGGTGTATCTGCTTGGTATCTTAGTGATACCAAGCAGGGTAGTTATACTACTACTGAAATAAAGCCAGAGATAGGTTTTAATAACAACACTACAACTAGTAATTAAATACTTATGACTAATAGTTATTTATTTTTTTAGCTATTAGTCATATTATTTTATATATGAATAAATATTCTCGAGGTAATTTATATGAATAGACAATTACTTACTCTTATTTTAAGTATTTTATTTTTAACTATACTATTAGTTATTATTATTTTAATTATCGCTGAAAACTATAGTCTATTTAAAAATAAAATAGAGAATAGTAAATTAGATAAACTATATAAAAGAGATTTAGATAAATATCAAGAATTAATGAAGGATAATAGAAGTAAAATATATAAATTTAATAGTAATAGTAACATAAACATAACTATTGATACTACTCCATATAGAAA
>JADIMY010000017.1 GCA_017694345.1 Candidatus Onthovivens merdipullorum
CTGAAGAAGAATTAGAAGAAGCTTTAGTTTTTGGTGATGTCGATGTTAAAGAAGTCTCTTTAGAAGAAGGAAAAGCTGAAGTTGTAACTGAACCAAGTGATTTTGAAAAAGCAAAAGAAATCTTAAAAGGTTTAGGAATTACAGAATTTGATGTTTCTGAAATAAGAATGCTTGCTAATGAAAGAATTACCTTAGAAGGAGAAGATTTAAGAAAGTTTAAAGATCTTCTCGATGCTTTAGATGATTGTGAAGATGTTCAAAATGTTTATCACAATGTCGAGTTATAAAAACTAAAATAAATTAAAAATCAAAAAAATAGGAAGGTTATTCCTATTTTTTTATATTTATATAGTGTAATATTGTTAATAGGTTAAATATATGTTAGAAAATGTTAAATTTGGAGTCATTCCTTGCGCAGGAAAAGGGACGAGATTTCTTCCTATTACTAAAAGTGTTTCAAAAGAAATGTTAAATATAATCGATAGACCTACTATCGATTATATTGTTGATGAACTAATTGATTCAGGAATTAAAGATATTGTTTTTGTCGTTTCACCTAGCAAAACCGATATTAAAAAATATTACTCTAAAGATGAATCTTTAATTAATGAACTTAAAGAATCTCATAAAGAAGAATATATAAAAGAAATAGAAAAATTAACGAGTAAAGCAAATTTTTATTATGTAACACAAAAAGAAGCTTTAGGATTAGGTCATGCTGTTTTGATGGCTAAAGAAATTGTTCACGATAATAATTTTGTTGTTTGTTGTGGAGATGATATAACACTTTACGATAAATGTAATCCCCCAATTAAAAGCTTAATAGAAGCTTTTAATTTAACTCACTCAACAATTGTTGGTGGTCAAAAGGTAGAACACTCTTTAATTAATAAATATGGATCAATGGATATAGAAAAAAATATTGATGAAACTTTATTTAAACTTAAAGGAATAGTTGAAAAACCTAGTCTAGATAAAGCACCAAGCGACTACGCTTCTTTAGGTAAATGGGTTTTTAAACCTAATATATTTAATGAACTAGAACACACTAAAAAAGGATTAGGAAACGAGATTCAATTAACAGATGCTATTGAAAGTTTAATTAAGAAAGAAGATGTTTATTTTAAAATTTTTAATGGTAAAAGATATGATTGCGGAGATAAACTTGGATTTTTAAAAGCTATCATTGATATTAGTTTAACTAGAGATGATCTTAAAGATGGTTTCTTAAAATATATTAAAAGTATTATTAAATAGGAGGAAATAGTCATGAAACTCGCATCGAAAGTATTTTTAATTCTAGGAGCAGTAGCTGATGTTTTTATCTTTATATTTGGAATAATTTATGCAGTTATCTCTGGAATGAAAGAAATGATTTATCAAGAAGTAACTGGTAAATATTATAGCCAATATACTGAAGCTCAACTTAGAGAACTAGCTGATGCAACATCAACAATAATTCTTATTTTGGGTCTAATCATGATTATAATTGGTATTATCGGATTTATCTTTGCTATTATTACTGTAACAAAATTAAGTAAAGCTACTAATAAAAAGCAAATTATTGTACCAGCTATTTTTTCTTTAATTTTTTCTTGTTTTATTGGCGGTCTATTAACTTTACTTATTCCTCAAGAAGATTTTGATGAAGGCAAAAAAGAAGTATTTGCTAAAGCAAGCGAGGACTCTGCAAGTGATATAACTGAAAGACTTAAAAAACTCGATGAATTAGAGAAAAACGGCACAATTACTAAAGAAGAAAAAGAAAAGATTAAATTAAAAATTCTTGATAAATACACAAAGTAATTTAGCTAAAAATTCTTAAAATTCGTTCTTTACTATAAGTGTTATATTTAATATAATATTTGTCGGCACTAATCTTAAATTAAAGTCCCGGTAAGATTATAGTTTAAGGAGGAATGCAGTATGAATAGACAAACTACAAATTTAAAGAAAGAAGAAATTACTCGCAAATGGTATATCGTCGATGCTAAAGATAAACCACTTGGTAGACTTGCTAGCGAAATCGCTATCGTTTTGATGGGTAAAGATAAACCATCTTATACTCCAAATCAAGATTGTGGTGATTATGTTATCGTAATTAATGCTTCTAAAGTGAGTGTTAGTGGAACTAATAAACCTATTAATAAGAAATATTACAATGTTTCTGGATATAATGGTGGATTAAGAACTAGAACTCTCAAAGAAATGTTAGAAAAATATCCATGTGAACTTATGGAAAGAGTTGTTTGGGGAATGATTCCTAAAGGTAGACTTGGCCGTCAAATCTATAAGAAATTATTTGTTTATGCCGATGAAAATCATAAACAAGGTGCTCAAAACCCAACTCCATTAACTTTTAAAAGCTTAGGAGGTAAATAATTATGGCAGCAAAGAAAGAAAAAGTATATTACGCAACTGGTCGAAGAAAATCTAGTGTCGCTAGAGTTTATATTAGACCAGGAAAAGGAAAAATTACAATTAATGATCGTGATGTAAATGAATATTTCCCTCACGCAACACTTGTCTTAGATTTAAAACAACCATTAACTATTATTAATGGTGAAGCTAGATACGATATCACAGTTTATGCTAATGGTGGTGGTTATACTGGTCAAGCTGGCGCAACTAGACTTGGTATAGCTAGAGCATTATTACTTGCTGGTGAAGATAGAAAAGCTCTTAAAGTTGAAGGAATGTTAACTAGAAATAGTAGAGCTAAAGAAAGAAAGAAATACGGTCTTAAAAAAGCTCGTAGAGCTCCACAATTCTCTAAGAGATAATTATTTAAATTTAAAATTTGTAAAAGTGCACTTCTGGTGCACTTTTTCTTTAGTTTATTAAGATAATAATCTATATAAAAAATATAGGAAAATTACTAGAAGAATGATAGAATAATTAATTGAGGAAATAAGTTATGAAAAAATGTAATAATTGTGGAAAGTATTTAGAAGATAGTGCAACATATTGCTCTTTTTGTGGAGCTAGATGTGATGGCTTAGAAGAAGTTAAAAAAGATAAAAAAGTAAGTTATGTTAATTATTTAGCGATATTTAGCTTAGTTATTAGCGTAGTTCCTACTTTATTTTCTTCTTTACTCAATAGTTTACTTAGTTTAGCTAATACTGAGACTTATCTTAATTTAATTAATGGGAATGTAGGAAAAATTATTGGAGTAATCTATCTTTTTACAATTATTTTAGGAGTAATTCTTAGTGTAATCTCCTTTTTTAAAGGATTTAAAAAAGGAGGGATAACAATAAGTATTATTTCTTTTTTAATTTCAATAGTTTTATTAATCGTAATAATCGTCAATGGTTTTAGAAGTGAAGACTTCCTAACTTATTTAAAAAATGCAGCTTTAGGAGTTAATATTAGTGAAAATTAAAGAAATAATTAGTAAAAATAACTTAAAAAGATTATTTAGACAATATAAAGGTCTAGGTATCTCTATTAGTCTTATTTTAATAATTATTTCGATTGTAATGTATATTTTTCCACTTACTTTTAGTTATATTAGTATTTGGCTATTTGTTATTTCAATCTTTTTAGTTGGTTTATTTGATTTGTTTGCCTTCTTTTTTGGAAATGATCACAATAAAAAAGTACCTTATCTACTATTTAAAAGTATTTTTAATTTAGCTGTATCTATTCTTATTTTTATTCCTTTAATAATTAATTCAGTAAGATATGGTTTTACTAATGCTTTAGTTATAAGTTCCAATGATTTACTATACTGGGTTATTCTTTTATTTGGTTTTATTTTAATGATTAATGGCTTTAATAAAATTATTAAAGCCAATATGGTAGTTCTTTTAGGTGGAATTAAGTGGGTAGAAATAACTATTGGTATTTTATATATCGTAAGTGGAATCTTAGTTATGTTCTTACCATTAAATGATACAGTAACTTATTTAATTTATATCTTAGCTACATATTTATTAATATATGGAATTATTATTTTAATTGAACTATTAACAAGTCCAACTTTAAAAGATTTTTCTAAAGTAATCGAACCTAAAAAGAGTAAAAAACATAGTAAAAACGAAGATATTGAAGGGGAAGTTATCGATATTGATGACTATAAGAAAGGAGAATAAATGCTACACATTGTTAAACATCCATTAATTGAAATGAAATTAAATAAAATGCGTGACGAAGAAACTTCAAGTAAAGATTTTAGAACTTTGCTTGATGAAATCTCAAGTTTGATGACTTATGAAGTTTTTAAAGATCTTAAACTCATCGAAACCGGAAAAGAGATCATTACTCCAACCGGCGCTCATTTAAAAAAAGAAAAATTAGAATACGATATAATTTTAGCTCCAATTCTTAGAGCTGGAATTGGCATGAGTAATGGAGTAATTAATATGTTACCAAATGCTAAAATTGGTCATATTGGTTTATACCGTAATGAAGAAACTTTAGAACCTGTTGAATATTTTTTTAAAATGCCTAAAGTAAATAATCCTTTAGTTCTTTTATGTGATCCAATGATTGCTACTGGGGGAAGTGCTTTAGATGCTATTTATAAACTAAAAGAAAAAGGTTATAAAAATATTAGAATGCTCGCTTTAGTTGGAGCTCCTATTGGGGTAAATAAAATATTAGAAAAATATCCTGATGTAGAAATATTTATCGCTGCACTAGATGAAAAACTTAATGATAAAGGTTATATCATCCCAGGACTAGGCGATGCTGGAGACCGCATTTTTGGAACTTTATAAAATGATTAAAGACTATACTAGGGAATTTACTATAACTAATAACTATTTAGATACTTACGATAATTTAAAACCAAGTGCGATTTTAGATTTATCACAAGAAATCGCTGGTAGTCACGCTAAACTTTTAGATGTTGGTTTTAATGAATTTATCGCCCGAGGTTTAATTTGGGTTATCGTAAGAAATAAAGTTGAAATCGTTAAAAATATTCGTCAACTTGAAAATGTAAAAATTAGATCAATGCTTACTAAAGCTAGACTTATTGAACTTCCTAGAGATTATGAGTTTTACGCAAATAATGAATTATTTATTAAAGAGAGATCAGTCTGGATGATTTTTGATTTAAACACAAAAAAAGTAGTTCTACCTAATGAGTTTGAAACTCTTAAAACTGATTATGAAGGTATTTTTCCTCGAGTTAAAAAGTTAACTGAACTAAAAAAAGAAGAATTAGAGTTTAATAAAGATTTCATCGTTCCTTTTAGTTATTTAGATCATAATGGTCACATGAATAACACACATTATTTAGATTTATTTTTAGATGTCTATAAACCTAAAAAAGAAGAAGTATTAAAATCTTTTCAAGTTGAATATATTTCTCAATGTTATCTAGATGAAAAAATAAGTCTATATACCTTAGTTAAAAATAACACTAAATATCTATATGGTTATAATGGTGAGGAATTAAAATTCTATTTAGAGGCCAATTATTAAAGAAAAAAGCTGCAAATTGCAGCCTTTTTTCTTTAATTAACTATTTTTTAAAATCAAAGTTCTTTAACCCAAAGCCCATGTAAATTGCAATAAGCATAGACTCTTAAAGGTTTTTCGTTAGTGATATCATAAGTAACAACTGGAGTATCATTTGCTTTAAGGTCAATTCTTCTGACTTCTTTATCTGTTTCTAAGACGACGAAATTAATTAAATGAGCTTCAGTCATTGGGTGAAGGATACTACCTACACTAACTTTTAAAGTATTACCATTAATTTCAACTACAGGGATATGTTTTTCAGTGGCAGCTTCTTTAGAATTAGCGGTTAATTCTTCCATAGGTTCACCACAGCAAATAGTTTTACAACCACTTTCACATCCACCAAGGAATTCAAGAACTTTTCCACAATGTGTACAATGTAAAAATTTAACCATATATTTTTTTCTCCTTTACATTAATTATTATAGAATAAAATTAAAAAATTAAAAATCATATGCTTAAATTTTTACAATTTAGTTTTTATTCGATTAAATCAATGAAATTTTGATTTCACATTCTAAATCAATAATTTAATCTTAATTAATTTATAGATTTAGTTTATAATTACAGAAGTAAATCTAAGAGATTTATGTGTATATGTGAGAAGAGATGGTTCTCATGTTTCTACCCCTAGCCTATCTAGGGACTACACTAAATCATTCGTTTGAAATGAAAGTGTGAGCATAATAAATGTCTAAGATTGAAAGTTTTTCTTTAGGAGGAGAAGTAATGAAGAAAAAAGGTTTAGTATTACTAGGTGCTTTAGGTCTAGTTTTAGGTGTTGCTTCATGTCAACAAGAGACATTCGAATACGCTTTAATTACTGATGTTGGTGATATTGATGATGAATCTTTTAATCAAACTTCATGGGAAGCTTTAAGAGATTTTGCTCAAGAAAACGACAAGACATATCAATATTATAGACCAACCGAAGATTCAACAGCTGCTAGATTAGTTTCAATCGAACAAGCTGTTCAAAGAGGTGCTAAAATTGTTGTTTGCCCTGGATATTTATTTGAAGATGCTGTTTATGAGGCTCAAACAAGATATCCTGAAGTTAAATTTGTTTTAATTGATGGTCAACCTCATTCAGCTGGAACAGAAGATAATCCTGCAGTTTATGATACTGCCGATAATACTGTTTCTGTTATTTTTAAGGAAGAAATAAGTGGATTTTTAGCTGGCTATGCCGCTGTAATGAATGGCAATACAAAATTAGGTTTTTGTGGTGGTATGGCAGTTCCTGCTGTTCAACGCTTTGGCTCAGGATTTATTCAAGGAGCTGATTATGCAGCTACTCAACTTGAACTTGCTCAAGATACAATTGAATTAAGATATTATTATGCAGGTCAATTTGCTGCAACTCCTGAAGCGACAGCTAAAATGCAAAGTTGGTATGCTGCTGGTATTGAGACTATTTTTGCTTCTGGTGGAAAAGTTTATCAATCCGTCGAAACAGCATGTGATGAAACTACAAATGGAACTTGGATTGGGGTTGATACAGATCAAAGTAGCGTTGATGAAAGAGTTCTTACCTCAGCTATTAAAGGTTTAAGAGAATCTGTATTGTCAGCCCTAGAAGTTTATAATAACGATGAATGGAGCACAATTGGGGGAGAAGATTATACCCTTGGCTTAGCTTCAACTTTTGGAGAACTTGAAGCAAGAGACTATGTCGGAATACCAACAGATGATGATGTTTGGGCAAGATTTGAACAATACAAAAAAGGAGAGAATTCATTTACAAAAACTCAATACGAAAAGGTTCTTCAAGATATTAAAGATAAAACAGTTTCTATTTCAGATATTATAACTGAAGCTCCAACAACAACAAATTTTGATGTAACTTACGAGTCATCGTTTGTAGCTAGCACATCTACAGCAGAATAATTGTTAAAAAATCTTTAAAAGGTCAGTTAAACAACTGACCTTTTTTGTAATATACGAGGGGTGAATGAAATGGACGATAATAAATATGTAATTGAAATGGAACATATTTCTAAATCATTTCCAGGTATAAAAGCAAATGATGATATTACTTTGAGATTAAAACAAGGTGAAATTCACGCTTTGCTTGGTGAAAATGGAGCTGGAAAATCTACTTTAATGAGTATTTTATTTGGTCTTTACCAACCTGATGAAGGTCAAATAAAAATCAATGGGGAAGTAAAAGAAATAAAAAATCCAAATGATGCAAATAAATATGGTATTGGAATGGTACATCAACATTTTAAACTTGTCGATGTATTTACGCCTTTAGAAAACATTATTTTAGGCGTTGAGCCTGTTAAATATAAGTTTTTATTAACAAAAAAAGAAGCTAGAGAAAAAGTTTTAGCCTTATCTGAAAAATACAAACTTCACATTGATTTAGACAGCAAAGTAGAAGATTTAACTGTAGGTATGCAACAAAAAACGGAAATTTTAAAAATGCTATATCGTGATAATAATATATTAATTTTTGATGAACCTACAGCAGTTTTAACCCCTCAAGAAATTGATGAACTTTTAATTGTTATGAAAGAATTAGTAAAAGAAGGAAAATCAATTTTATTTATCACACATAAATTAGATGAAATAACAAAAGTAGCAGATCGAGTTTCTGTTTTAAGAAAAGGCAAACTTTTAGTAACAAAAAATGTTAGTGAAACCAATAAAGAAGAATTATCAAGATTAATGGTTGGCAGGGATGTTTCTTTTACGACTGTTAAAAAAGATATTACTCCAGGAAAGACTATTCTTAAAGTTAGAAATTTGGTGATGCAAAACAAAATTCATAAAAGCTTAAATAAAGTTAATGGAGTTTCTTTTGATGTAAAAGAAGGAGAAATTGTTTGTATTGCTGGGGTTGATGGAAATGGTCAATCTGAACTTATATATGGAATTACTGGGATCAATAAAATTAAATCAGGGAATGTTTTTCTAAACGATGTGGAAATTACTAATTTGTCTATATTCAAAAGAAACAATTTAGGAATGTCTCATATACCTGAAGATAGGCAAAAACACGGATTGGTTCTTGATTTTCCATTAAGTTATAATTTAGTTTTAGAAAATTATTGGATGCCTGATTATACAAAATGGAAATTTATTTTGGATGAAAAGAAAATTAGAAAACATTCCGATAATTTAATTGAAAAATACGATATCCGAAGTTCAGAAGGATCAAAAACAATCGTTAGAAGTATGTCTGGTGGCAACCAACAAAAAGCGATTGTCGGGCGTGAAATTGACCGCAATCCTAATTTATTAATTGCTGTACAGCCTACTAGAGGACTTGATGTTGGTGCAATTGAATATATTCATAATGAAATTGTTAAAGTTAGAGATAATCATCATGCTGTTTTACTTGTATCATATGAATTAGATGAGGTTATGAATTTAGCGGATAGAATTTTAGTTATGTTTAATGGTAAAATTGTCGGAGAATTTAAACCTAAAGAAGTTACAATCCAAGAACTTGGATTATATATGGCTGGAGCCAAACAGAATTATGATTTTAAGGAGGTTACTGTTAATGAGTAAAACAAAGGATTTTTTTAATAGCCTCCCAGCTAAATCCATTAAGATATTAAAATCTGATGGTGCTAAAAAAACATATTCCTCTTTATTTTGTATTTTAGTTAGTTTAATTATAGGCATCATATTTTTATTGTGTATGGATGCTCCAAGAGCTTTCCCTGAATTCATTAATATGATTAGTGGGGGAATGACTTTCGGAGGAATAAACTTTTTTGCAATCTTAGCAAAAACAGCTCCATTGCTTTGCTGCGGATTATCTATTGTTTTTGCTAATAAATCAGGTATGTTCAATATCGGTGTAGCAGGACAATATACGATTGGAGTTTTTGCGAGCTTAATGTTTGCATTACAATTTAATATGTCTTGGATTGTTTGTATGCTTTTTGCTATGATTTTTGGAGCAATTTGGGCGATAATACCAGGTATTTTAAAAGCTTATTGCAATGTTAGTGAAGTTCTGTCTGGTATTATGCTAAATTGGGTAGCACTATTTTTCACAAATTATTCATTTCAAACTTATTTAAGTGATTGTGTCAATGGTGCAGAAGGAGCAAAAACATTCACTTTATTTTCAAAGAATCCTAGTGCTTTATTACCAGATATTGGGTTAAGAGCATCGACCAATAATTATTTTTCAATTGGTATTTTTATTGCGTTAATAGCTGCAGTAGTAATTTGGTTTTTACTCAGCAAAACTACTTTTGGGTTTCAAGTTAAAGGTAGTGGATTAAATAAAGAAGCAACAAAATATGCTGGTATGAAAGGCAACAGAAATATTATTGTTAGTATGGCAATTAGTGGTTGTTTAGCTGGCTTAGGAGCTTCGTTATATTATTTAGCTGGTCTTGAACAATGGTCTGTTCAAGCATCATCAGCCTTACCAGGATTGCCTTGGAATGGTATTGTGGTTGCATTTGTCGGTCAGCTTTCTCCTATTGGTACAATTTTTGCCTCAATTTTTGTTACTTTAATTTCGCATGGTTCAAGATTTATGCTTCAAACAAGTTTTCCAGCTGAAATTAGTGATTTAGTAACAGGTCTAATTGTTTACTTAAGTGGATTAAGTAATTTAGCTATTATATTACTTAACAAATATGTATTCAGTAAAAAGAAAGTGTCTAAAAAAGATTGTGAAATGTTTTTTAACAACAAAAATGACGATGTCAATTCGAACGATAGTACTAATATTATTAGTAAAGAAAATGAAAATATTTCTAAAGAAGAAAAAACGGAGGACAAATAATTTATGGGTGCACAATTTTTGCTTTTATTAACTTATATTTTAATATTTGGAGTTGCATTAATGTTTGTTGCTCTAGGTGGGATGTTTTCTGAAAGATCAGGTGTTATTAATATTGGTCTTGAAGGTATTATGGTAGTTGGTGGTTTTGTTGGGTTAGTCACATTAAATGGGTTAAGTAGTACAACTTGCCCAGGTTGGTTAATTGTTATTATTACTATTTTGTCTTCAATTGTAGCAGGAATAGTCTATTCATTATTACTTGCGGTTGTATGTATTGAATTTAAAGCTGATCAAACTTTAATTGGAACAGCTCTTAACTTAATTGCTACTGCGGTTTCTGTTATTTTCACAAAAAGATTAAGCGAAGGTGGTGCAACTACAATTTCATTTGCAAATAATTTATTTGTATATAAGTTTACTGAAGGTTCATCTTTTAGTTTTAATGTTTTCTTATTTATTGGAATTATAGCATTAGCAGTTTCTTTCGTAATTCTATATAGATTTAGATTTGGATTAAGACTAAGAGCGTGTGGAGAAAATCCTGCTGCTGCTGATAGTGTTGGTATTAATGTAAAAAAATATCGATATGCTGGAGTATTAATTTCTGGAGCTTTTGGAGGACTTGGTGCACTTGCTTATATTCTTCCAACAGCAACTAACTGGAATGCTACAAGCGGTGTAGCTGGATTTGGATTTTTAGCTTTAGCTATTATGATTTTTGGTCAGTGGAAACCTCTTAGAATTGGGATTATTTCTTTGATTTTTTCTTTATTCTTATCTTTATCATATGTATATTCAGGTTTATTTGAGTCAATATTTGGATTTACTTTAACTGCGGAAAATGGTGTTACACCAGAATTATTTAGAATGCTACCATTTATTGCCTCACTTATTTTACTTACATTTACTTCAAAGAAATCGCGAGCCCCTAAAGCTGAGGGTATACCTTACGATAAATCGACTAGATAAAAGAAAAGTCTCCGATATAATCGGAGATTTTTCTTTTGATAAATCATTTTATTTTTAGATAAGTTTTTAATATAATTTAGATATGCAAGAAAATGAATTTTCTAGTTTATTAAATGACTTAAAATCTAAAGCTAATGAGTCATTAGCTTTATTTAATAAAAAGATTATTAATTCTAAATTAGAATTTTTAGGTTTATATACAAAAGAATTAAAAAGTATTGCTAATAAATATAAGAATATTGACATTAACACATTTGAATTAAATAGATACTATGAAATTAATTTTCTATATTTTTATATTTATTTAAAAAGAACTAAAGACTTAAATCTTCAATTAGATTTTATTAAAAATAATCTTCAATATATCGATACTTGGGCAATAGTAGACCAAACTAGTAGTTTATTAGTAGATTATAAGTTAGAAACAAGTAAATATTTATTATCTTTTGATGATGAATATTTACTTAGATATGCCTATGTCTGTTTATTAAAATTTACTAAAGATCCTAAAAATATAGACTATATTTTAAGTTTACTTAAAAATGATAAGCGATATTATGTAATTATGAGTGAAGCATGGCTTCTCTCATATTGTTTTATTAATGATTTTAATAAAACATATAGTTTTTATATTAATAACAATAACCTTAATAAAGAAATTTTACTTATTGGCATACAAAAAGCGATTGATTCTTATCGAGTTAGTAAAGAAAATAAGTTAAAATTAAAAGAGTTAAGAAAGGAAATTAGAAATGACAAATAAAGATAAGATGTTAAATGGTGATCTCTATATAGCTAATGATAAAGAACTAGCTAAAATGTTTAAAGTGTCTAAACAATTTGAAGAGGAATACAATCAAACAAGCTTTAGAGACGATGTTAGAAGAAAAGCCATCATCAAACAATGGTTTGGTAAAGTAAAAAATAACTATAACATTCAACCTCCAATCCACTGTGATTATGGAAGTAATATTGAAATTGGTGAAAATTTTTACGCTAATTATGACACTATTTTTTTAGATGTTTGTAAAATTAAGATTGGAGATAATGTTTTCTTTGGACCAAGAGTAAGTGTATTTACTGCTTGGCATCCAATTGATTCAGAAATTAGAAATACACAATATGAAGGTGGATCTCCTATTACGATAGGCAATAATGTTTGGATTGGTGGAGGAGTTATCATTAATCCAGGAGTAACGATTGGTGATAATGTCGTTATAGGTAGTGGGAGTGTCGTTACTAAAGATTTAGAAAGTAATGCAATTTATGTTGGAAATCCTGCTAGAAAACTTAGAGATATCACTGTTAAAGATAAAGAATATTGGAATAAAAAATATAAAGAAGATTTAAATAAATGAGGGGTTAAAAATATGTATCAAAATAGAACAGTTTGTTTAGACACTTATTATGTTGGAGCTAGTGATCGAAGATTGGCTTTATTTGAAAATATCTATCCATTAACTGATGGAGCAAGTTATAACTCTTATGTTATTTTAGATGAAAAAACTTGTTTACTAGATACTGTTGATAGTAGTGTATTTGATATTTATTTAGAAAAAGTTAAAGATGTTTTGAATGGTAGAAAATTAGATTATCTAGTAATTCATCATATGGAACCAGATCATAGTGCTGGCATTTTAAAAATTGTTAATGAATTTAAAGATGTCACTTTAGTAGTTAATGAAAAAATTAAAGTAATGCTTGAAAATTACTTTGGTAAAAGCTTTAAAAATGTGACGGTAGTTAACGAAATGGATACCTTAAATTTAGGTAAACATACCTTAACATTTGTCTTTGCTCCAATGGTACATTGGCCTGAAGTTATGGTAAGTTATGATTCTTATACGAAAACTTTATTTAGTGCTGATGCTTTTGGAACTTTTGGCGCTTTAAGTGGTAATTTATTTGCTGATGAAGTTGATTTTGCTCATTCATATTTAGATGAAGCTAGACGCTACTATACGAATATTGTTGGAAAATATGGTCCACAAGTTCAAGCTATTTTAGCTAAAGCTAGTACTTTAGAAATTAATACTATTTGTCCTTTACATGGTCCAATTTGGAGAAAAGATTTAAATTACTTAATTAATTTATACGATAAATGGTCATTATATGAACCAGAAGTTAAGGGTGTTTTAATCGTTTATGGAAGTATTTATGGTCACACTGAAAAAGCAGCTAACTTACTTGCTGATGCTTTAAGCTTAGAAGGTGTTAAAAATATTAAAATATACGATGCTAGTAAAACCGATGCTTCATATTTAGTTAGTGAAACTTTTAAATACTCTCATTTAGCTATTTTAAGTAGTACTTATAATATGGGTACATTTACTCCTATTAGAAACTATTTAGAAGATTTAAAAGAACATGCAATGCAAAATAGAAAAGTTGCAGTTATAGAAAATGGATCTTGGGCTCCTAATAGTGGATGTTTAATTAAAAAAGAATTAAGTCAAATGAAAAATATGACTTTAATTGAACCTTTAGTAACTATTAAATCTAATCCAAATAAAGATAATTTTGAAGAAATTAAAGTTTTAGCTAGTAATATTGCTAAAGATTTCCCAAAAGAAACTTTAGATTCTAATCCACTATTTAAGATTAACTATGGATTATATGTTTTGACAACAAAAGATAATAAGAATAATCGTTATAATGGATTAATTATTAATACATTAAGTCAAGTTAGTGAAAATCCAACTCATATAATGGTTAGTATTAATAAAAGAAATCATAGTGCTACATTAATTAATGAAACTAAAGAATTTAATGTTTCAATTTTAGATAAACATGTAACTTATAATATCTTTAAACGCTTTGGCTATCAAAGCGGTAGAGACACGGATAAATTTGAAGGATTTAGTGATTATGAATTAAGTAAAAATAATTTACCTTACTTAAATAAATATTCAACTGCTTATTTATCTTTAAAAGTTATCGATATAATTGATTCAGGAAGTCACTACACTTATATTTGTGAAATAACTGATTCTAAATTATTAGAAAACGAAGATTCAATTACTTATTCTTATTATTTAGAAAATATTAAACCAAAAGCTAAAAAACCTGCTGGTGTTAAAAAAGGTTGGATTTGTAAACTTTGTGGTTATATCTATGAAGGTGAAGAATTACCTAAAGACTTTATTTGTCCAATATGTAAACATGGAATTGAAGTCTTTGAAAAGATTGGTTAATAGATATGGATAAAAAAATTAGTTTTAATGAATATCAAATAGAAGCCTATAAATTAATTAGTGAAGAAGGAAAAAAAGATCTTATTTTAAATGGGGTTTTAGGTCTAGCTGGAGAAAGTGGTGAATGCTGTGATATCGTTAAAAAGGCTAAATTTCAAGGACACGAATTAAATAAAGAACATCTTAAAGATGAGCTCGGCGATGTTTTATGGTATATCGCCGAAACTTGTTCTGGACTTGGTTTAACTTTAGAAGAAGTTGCAAGGTTTAATCTAAATAAATTACATAAAAGATACCCAAGTGGATTTAAAAAAGAAGAATCTATTAATCGAAAAGAAAAGGAATATATTGATTAGTGAAAAAATATATTTTAGGAATTGATCAAGGTACGACTTCAACTAGAGCCATCTTATTTTCTAAAGATAAAAAAGTTATTTTAAAAGTGCAAAAAGAAGTTAAATGCTTTTTTCCTAAAGAAGGCTATGTTGAACAAGATGCTATTGAAATTTATCTAAGCGTTTTAAATGTTATAAACGAGATAATTACTAGAACGAATATTAGCATTGATGAAATCGAAGCACTTGGTATTACTAATCAAAGAGAAACAACAGTTATTTGGGATAAAACTAGTGGAATGCCTTTATATAATGTCATTGTTTGGCAATCTAATGAGTCATTACCATATTGTGAAAAATGGGAAAAATATAAAGATTTAATACATAAAAAAACTGGTTTAATTTTAAATCCTTATTTTAGTGCAAGTAAAATCGCTTATATATTAGATAATATAAAAGATGGACACCTTAAAGCTAATAATGGTGAACTTTTATTTGGAACAATTGATTCTTGGCTAATTTATAAATTAACTAATGGAAAAGTTCACGCTACCGATATTACAAATGCTAGTCGTACGATGCTTTTTAATATTAATACTTTAACTTATGATGAAGAACTATTAGATTTATTTAATATTCCTAAAAATATATTACCTCAAGTTTATGAATGTAATCACTATTTTGGAGACGCCATAATTAATGGTAAATCTATTAAAATAACTGGAGTTTGTGGAGATCAACAATCTAGTTTATTTGGACAACTTTGTTTTAATAAAGGAAGTAGTAAAGTAACTTATGGAACAGGTTGCTTTATGTTAACAAATATTGGTGACATTCCTATATACTCTAAAAATGGTTTATTAACAACAATTGCTTGGAAAATAAACGATTCTATTAAATACGCTTTTGAAGGAAGCGTATTTATGGGAGGAGCTATTATTCAATGGCTTCGTGATGAACTTAAATTATTAAATGAAGCTAAAGAAAGTGAAGATTACGCAAATTGTGTAAGTGATGATTTAGGAGTTTATATCGTACCTGCTTTTAGTGGACTTGGTGCTCCTTATTGGGATAACGATTGTAAAGGAGCAATTTTTGGTTTAACTAGAGGAACCACTAAGGCTCATTTAATAAGAGCTAGTTTAAATTCAATAGCCTATCAAGTTAAAGATATCATTGATGTGATGGAAAAAGAGTGTCGCAAAAATATTAAAATTCTTAAAGTTGATGGTGGTGCAACTAATAATAACTATTTAATGAAATTCCAATCAGATATTTTAAATAAAACGATTATTTTACCAGAATGTGTAGAGACAACAGCTTTAGGAGCAATCTTTATTGCTGGACTTGGTTCAGGTTATTTTAAAAACTTAGAAGAAATTAAAAAGCTAGAAGTTCAAGATAAAATTTTTAAACCAACAATGGATGAAACTACTAGAAACAAACTAATTAATAACTGGAATAAAGCAATTAAAGCGACGAGGTTATATAAATGATTAATTTAGATGACCTTTTGCTTACACCTAATCTTTTATTAATTGGTTTAAGAGAACTGAAACCCTTCTTTTTAAGTAAAAAGCTTGCAAAACCCTCATTAAATTTTAAATTTATCAATATAAATGATTGTTTAAAACATTTATATGGTGAGTTTAATAACGAAGCGATTAAACTTGGATTGACTAAATTTAATCTAAATTACGATGAGGTTAAAAAATATTTAGAATATATAAGTTTAGGGGTTAATGAAGAAATTGATCCTATTCTAAAAAAATTTAAAAATGAATTAATTAAAGAAGATTTAGTCTATATCGATAAAAGTTATATTAACTTATTACAAAATAGAAATATTTATTTTGTAGGTTTAGATAAAAATAGTAATCGAGTTAAAAATATAAT
>JADIMY010000018.1 GCA_017694345.1 Candidatus Onthovivens merdipullorum
TTTCATCTCTACTAAATTGGGAAATTGATTTATTTGAACATTTAAATTTCTTTACAGTTTCCAATCTTTCATAATCACTTTTGTATTTGCTCATTTATATCACCTCGATGCTATTTTAAAATGAACAAATATTTTTGTTAGGGTGTTATTTATTTACGTTTACACTAAAACTTCATTGTTAGAGAATAGCATGGTAAGTCGCTTATGCTCAATTTATGTTAAAAATATGCTAAATTTTTCTAATTTTCGCACAAAAAAAGGTTTGAATAGACGTTTTTAACGTATCAAACCATTGCTTTCTATATGGTGCTTCCAGTCGGACTCGAACCGACACAGTATCGCTACCAATGGATTTTGAGTCCATCGTGTCTACCAATTTCACCATGGAAGCAGTGTCATAATGATACTATAAAATTAGTAAATAATCAAAAAAAGTGCTACTTCTATTCACACCTCTTAATTAAGTTTTACTACAACTTACTCGTTATAATATTTTGGTTTATCACCTTAACGGATTTCTCCTATTTCTACTTTTATTTTATCTGTGATAATTTTTTTGTCAATAGATAAAATTTCATAATTTAATCTCGATTGTTTAATTAATTTCTATTTATTTAGTATTATTCATTATATTTTGGCTCTTATTAATTTCTACAATAATTACTTATAATTTTTACTAATAATAAACCTAAAGCAATTAAACAAGATGCACTAGCATCAATTAATGCAAAAATAATTATAATGCTAGATTGAGCAAAGACTAATTAAATAACGCTTATATCGGTATCTATTCAAATTAATCAAAAATTTCTTTCAAATAAAAGACAAGCTACGAAGACAATTTAATTATAAATTTATCTATCTTCCAAAAAGAACCATAACCTAAAAGCAAAAGTTGATAAAAATTCAAAAAATCATTCTACTCCACTGCACTTCATTACATACTTCACTACTTCACTGAACTTAAAATTTATTCGACACAATCTAACTATTTTTATTACTTAAAGTAGTTTTAATACAAAAAGCAATATAAAAAAGATTCTAATTATAGCAACTTGACAAAGTTATAATTAGAATCTTAAAAATTAAAATAGAAATTTATTTACTGAATAATCCTATTCTTTAGGATCAGAATCAGTTTTATCTTCTCTAATTTTATTAACTTCTTCTAATATTTCTTGCTCAATACCATTATTACTAGTTTTACTAGTATCTTCACTTTCTTTAATACTAATGATCTTAGTGAATACTAATAGATTAATAATTAAATTAATAAAAACTAAAAGAATTAATAAAATAAAAGCAATTAAAGAAAAAATAGAAGCAAATAAAACTAAATATAAAATTGCACCAATAATAAATACTAAATACGAAACTAAATTAGTAATACTAATAACTTTTTCGTCTAATTTAAATAATGGTAAAAGTTTTAAAACAATTAAAGCAATACCAAATATTAATAAAATAATTGAAGTAACAACAAGACTAGACGCGATGTTAGTTATAAAAGCTCCAAGTAATCCGCTTATTATAAAATAAGCACCAAAAGAAACTATACCAATATTTACTAATTTATCATTATATTTATTTTCTTTATTAAAAATGGCTATACCAAAAATCGAAATCGATAGTAAAAATAAAGAGAATAATATCTCAATAATTCCTAGTAATATAAAAGGTAGAAGATTAGCTTGACTACCACTACCAGTATAAACAATACCTTCTATAAATAAGAATAAGAAAGTTACCATAAATATAATATAGTAACTTAATTTAAAATATTTTTTTGCCTTTTTAATATCCATATATTTTCCTCAAAAACTTCGTTATTTTATTTAAAACCTTGTAAATCTAAGATATTTTTTGAATTAATAAAAACTACTCGAAAAGTAGAAAAGTAGTTTTTATTGTTTATTTAATCATTAATTAGACCTTATTTAGCTTTAGCTTGGATGTATTCATCAATAGCTTTAGCAGCATTTTTACCAGCACCCATAGCTAAAATAACAGTTGCAGCTCCAGTAACAGCATCACCACCAGCATAAACGCCGTCTCTACTAGTTTTACCTGTAGGTTCTTCAGCGATGATACAACCATGAGCATTTGTTTCTAATCCTTTAGTAGTATTTTTAATAAGTGGGTTAGGTGAAGTTCCAATTGCAATAATAACACAATCTACATCAAGTACCCAATCACTACCTGGAATTGGTTCAGGTCTTCTTCTACCACTAGCATCTGGTTCACCAAGTTGTTGTTTAACTACTTTTAAACCACTAACTAAATGAGTTTCAGGATTTTCTAAAATTTCAGCAGGATTATTTAATAAATCAAAAATAATTCCTTCTTCTTTAGCGTGTTCAACTTCTTCTTTTCTTGCAGGAAGTTCTTCTTCACTTCTTCTATAAACGATATGAACTTCTTCAGCTCCTAAACGCTTTGCACATCTAGCAGCATCCATTGCAACATTACCTCCACCGATAACAGCAACTTTTTTAGCATGTTCAATAGGAGTATCAGCACCAGTTTTATAAGCTTTCATTAAGTTAGTTCTTGTTAAAAATTCATTAGCGCTATAAACACCTTTTAAATTTTCTCCGGGAATACCCATAAATCTAGGTAAACCAGCACCACTACCAACAAAGATTGCTTCAAAACCATATTCAGTTTGAAGTTCATCGATAGTAATAACTTTACCAATAACCATGTTGGTTTCAACTTTAACACCTAATGCCTTTAAACCATCAACTTCTTTTTGAACGATGGTTTTTGGAAGTCTAAATTCAGGAATACCATAAACTAAGACACCACCAGCTAAATGTAAAGCCTCAAAAATAGTGACATCGTATCCTTTTTTAGCTAAATCCCCAGCACAGGTTAATCCACTAGGACCACTACCAATTACAGCTACTTTATGTCCATTACTAGGAACTTTTTTAGCTTCACCTTTAAAGTGCTCATTGTGATAATCTGCGACAAATCTTTCAAGTCTACCTATAGCGACAGGTTCACTTCCTTTTTTAATTCCTCTAGTACATTTCATTTCACATTGAGTTTCTTGAGGACAAACTCTACCACAAACTGCAGGTAAAGAACTGCTTTCAGCGATTACTTCATAGGCTTCTTCAAATTTTCCTTCAGCGACTTTAGCAATAAAAGCAGGGATATCAATATTAACAGGGCAATGAGCAACACAAGGTTTATTTCTACAATTTAAACATCTTTTTGCTTCGTCAATAGCCATTTCTTCAGTATAACCTAAAGCGACTTCTTTAAAGTTTTTATTTCTAACATTAGGCTCTTGTGAAGGCATTGGATTTTTAGTTGGTCTCATATTAAAAGGCATAATTATTTAACCTCCTTTTTAAATAAGTTACATGTTTCATCGTAAGCTTTTCTTTCAAAGTCACGATACATTGTATTTCTTGACATTGCTTCATCAAAATCAACTTCATAACCATCAAAATCTGGTCCATCAACACATGCAAATTTAGTTTTCCCACCAACAGTAATACGGCAGCATCCACACATTCCTGTTCCATCAATCATAAGTGGATTCATGCTGACTACACATGGGATATTGTATTTTTTACAAGTTTGAACGACAAATTTCATCATAATGATAGGTCCAACTGCAAAAACTTCATCAAATTGTTTTCCTTCTTTGATTAAATCTTCTAGACCAACAGTAACAACACCTTTTTTACCGATTGATCCATCATCACTCATCATTACAAATTCATCGCTTGCCGCAGTAAATTCTTTTTCTAAGATAACTAAATCTTTATTTCTAAATCCAACAATTGAGGTGACATGTGATCCATGAGCTTTAAAACCTCTACTAATAGGTAAAGCAATAGCACATCCAACACCACCACCAATAACACATACTCTATTTATTCCATCCATTTTTGTTGGTTCTCCTAAAGGTCCAACAAAAGCGTATAATTTATCACCGACTTCTTTGTGATTAAGTTTTAAGGTTGTTGCTCCAACGACTTGGAAAATTATCTCAACAGTTCCTCTTTTTTCATCTGTTCCAGCTACAGTTAAAGGGATTCTTTCGCCACCTTCATCGACAATTAAAATAATAAATTGTCCAGCTTTAGCTTTTTTAGCAACGAAAGGAGCTTCTACTTCCATTAAGGTAACAGTAGGATTTAGAACTTCTTTCTTAACAATTTTATACATACTTGCCTCCTAATTGACAAAAATATTATAAACTTTACAATTTATAAAGTAAAAAGAAAGTTAGAAAAGTTGAGTATATTAATTGATTAAAGAGGTGTTATATGGTAAGTGGTAAAAATAAAGTTGTTTTAATTAGTGGTGTTTCTAGTGGTTTTGGATTAGAAACAGCTAAATTATTTATTGATAATGGCTATAAAGTTATTGGTCTATCTAGAAAAGATTTTACTTATCCTAATTTAGATCACTATAAATGTGATATCACTAATGAAGTAATGATAAAAGAAGTAATGACTAACATCTTAAATAAATATAAACATATCGATATTTTGATTAATAATGCTGGAATTGGTAATTTTGGACCAATTGAAGAAACAAGTAGTGAAACTATTAAAAATGTATTTAATACTAATTTTTTCGGTGCTTTTTTATTAACTAAAGAAATACTTCCTTCGATGAGAGAAAATAAAGGTGGAAGAATTATTAATGTATCTTCAATTGGAGCTATTATTCCTTTACCTTTTCAAGCTTTTTATAGTGCTTCTAAAGCGTCACTTGATACTTTATTTTGTGCTTTAGCTAGTGAAGTATATAAATATAATATAAAGATAACTTCAATTAAGCCAGGTGATGCTAAAACCAATTTTACTAAAAATAGAACTAAAGATTTAATAGATAAAAATTCTTCTTATTATGAAGCCTATATCCGTTCTTTAAAAGGTGTTGAAAAAGATGAGACTAGTGGCATTCCATCAATAAAAATTGCTAAAACCATCTACAAAGTTTCAAAAAAGAAACATCCACCACTATCTAAAAATGTAGGTTTAAAAGATTCAATTCTATCTAAAATTTATAAAATTTTGCCTAAGAAAATTGGAACTTATCTTCTTTACAAAATATATGCTTCTTAAAAAAATAATTGAGTTTTGTAAGGTTTTTAACTTAAATCAGTAGATATATTAAATTTTTCACTAATATATTCAATATCATCTTTACTGAAGCAAAACGAAATTAAATCGATATTTTTATATCCTTCTTTAGTTAAAGCTTGATAGTATTTATGTTCTTTAATTTGAGTTAATCCTTCTTTTACTTTTTTAATAAGTAATTCCTTACTTACATTAGTATCATTAATAAATTTAATTTCAATAATTACACCATTAATCCTATTAATTTCTTTAAGTACAATATCACATCTACCAAGTTTAGTATTAACTTCGTCTTCAACTATATATTCCTTAAATAATGTAGAAACTAATGTTAGCAAAATTACTTGGTATGTCTTTTCATTATTTTCATAATAAGTAAATGAATTTAAAAGTCTTTCCTTAATAAATTCAACTAGTGGTCTATAATCTTTATTTAAAAAAGAGGATCTTAAATTTAAAACTAAGGAGACAACCTGTGAATCATTATCTTTATTAATATATCTTTCCACTATTTCTCTAGAAAAAATCATACTAACTTCTTTATTTGGTATTTTGACTCTTTTAGCGTCAATTGAGTTATCATCTTTAACTAATGTTAAATATCCGGTGTTAAGTAAAAATAGTAATAAAGTTTCTCGATCTCGTTTTATATCTTTATAACTAATTTGTGTGTTATATGAGAAAACTTTCTCATTTTCTAAGTAGATATTCTTTAAAAATGTTGTTAAGTCAAAATTTAATCCTTTAAAAAGATTATCAAAAATTTTGTTACTACCAGAATTATTCCAATAAGTTCCAATCATTTTGTTGTAGCGAAGATAACTTAAAATTGACCAAGGGTTATAAATTTCTTTATCACCAATAATATAGCCATCGTACCATTTTTTGACATCATCATAATTAGAAATAGCTCCATAATAATCTAAGATTTCTTTTACTTCTTTATCAGTAAAACCGAAATATTCATTAAAAAGTGGATGAAGTATTGTATCGGATATTAAATTGTTAACACCACTAAATAAAGATTCTTTAGGAAAATCTAAAACTCCAGTTAAAAAAGAAAATTCAATATATTCATTACTTTTTAAAACAGAACCATAAAAATTTTTAAAAAATGTTAATACTTTTTCATATATCTCTAGTCCGCTTGCACATCTTAAAGGAACATCGTATTCATCAATAAGAATTACAACTTTTTTACCATAATGCCTATACAAAGTTTCTACAATTAAGGAAAAAGATTCTTCCAAATCTTTTAAAGTTGGAACACCATTTAATATATTTTGTAATTTCTTTTTATCAAATAATGATAATGATGGTTCATCTTTCATAAAGGGGTATTTTTTTAATACTTTATTAATAATTGAGTTTAAAGAATATGCAAATTCATTTAAATCAATAAAATCAATTTCTTTAAAATTTAGGAATATACAAGGAAATTGATATTCATCAGTAAAATATTCTTTATGATTATAGATTAATGTATCTTTAAAGTAATGCACCTTTTCTTTTACATTTGAACTAAAAAATGTATGAAGCATCGATAAAAAGATGGATTTACCAAATCTACGTGGTCTATTAAATAGAAAAGATGTTCCTGATAAAAACTGATTAAAAATATCATCTATTGCTAATGTTTTATCGACGAAATATCCATTGTTTTCAATAATATTTTTGAATATATCAATTCCAAGTGGTAATTTTAATATCATTTTTTTAATCTCCATTTTTATTATAACAAGAAATAAGTTTTAATAAATACTTTATCTCTTATACCTCCTTCACTATACAAGTGGTTAAAAATTAATAGGTAGTGGGGGTATAAAAATTATCTTTATCTAAAATATATAATTATCTTCTGTCACTGAATTACTTAACGGATTAATATTTCTTGAAAATATATGAGTTTTGCAATGTTTTTAGTCAAAATATTTAGTTATTCGTACGGTACATTCAACATCTTCCTTACTCTTATATCTTTATAAAGCTATTGCTTTTAACACATCATTTTTGGGCGCTTGTAATTATAGCTATATTAACATCATGTTGGTATAAAACTTCTAGAAATAAAAAGATAATTCATCTAAATTTTTAAAGCTTAACATGTAGTTATATAGATTTTGTATCTATAATAGAGGTAGATATTACCAATGTTTTATTAATTATCGTATTTAAAGGACACATAAATTCAATAGCAAAGTTAAATATACAATTCTTATATCATTTAATTATAATGAAATTAGAAAGAAAATATGTTTAAGCAATTGATTAAAATAACAATTTTAATTTTATTTTAACTGAATAATAAAAATACTTTTTTACATATAATTTAAATAGTCTCAAAATAGTTTTTAGTAACTTGAAAATATTTAATTTCACAATAATAAAAAAGTTTGATAAATTCTTTATTTTTTAAATAAAAGAATAAATAACGAAAAGCTTTGAAGAAAAATTTAGTGAAACTAAATTTGAAATTATATAAATAATTTTTCTTAAAAGAAAAAGCTATCTTTATAAAAAGTAGCCAATTCTTTTTAAAAACATTTTAAATCTAAACTATTTTTTTAAAGATTCAATTAAAACCTTATTTAATGTTTTAGCAAAATTTTCTTTATCTTTAATATCGTAGCCTTCTAAAAGCATTGCTTCATCATAAAGTAAAGAAGCGTAATCGCCAACTTTATCTTTATCCTTAGCGAGTACTTTTATTGCTTTAAATAAATCATTGTCTGGATTAATCTCTAAAACCTTAATCGATTTAACATCTTGTTCATTACCAGTTTTAGGCATATCGTTAATAACTTTTTCCATTTTTAAAGATAAGCCGTTTTTAGTTGATATACATACAGGACTATCAACAAGTTTAGTAGAAAAGCTAACTTCATCTACTTTATCTTTTAAAGCTTCTTTCATATTGTCGAGTAATTCTTTATTTTCAGCTTCTAAAGTTTGTAATTTATCTTTTTCTTCTTCAGTTAATTCTTCTTTATTTTCTTCACTTATATTTTTAAATTCGACTTTATCGTAATCATGCATTGCTAATAAAGTAAATTCATCGATATTATCGATACAAAGTAAGACATTAATACCTTTCTTTTTAAAGCTTTCTAATTCTGGAAGAAGTTTAATTGATTCAATACTATCACCAGTTGCGTAATATATATATTTTTGATCTTCTTTCATTTCATCTTTATAAGCTTTTAAGGTTAAATATTTATCACTATCATTTAAAGTTTTAAAGCAAAGTAAATCTTGTAGTAAATCTTTTTTAGCACCATAAGAAGTATAAATTCCAAACTTCATATAGTTACCATATACATCATAAAATTTAGTATATTTAGTAAAATCATTATCTTTCATTTCTTTTAAATTAGAAATAACTTTATTTTCAATATTATCTCTAATTTTTCTTAAAGTAGCACTTTCTTGAAGCATTTCTCTACTTATATTTAAGTTTAAATCGCTACTATCTACTAATCCTTTGATAAATTTAAGATAATCTGGAACTAATTCTTTGCATTTATCTTTAATAAAGACACCTTTCGAATATAGTTTAAGTCCTTTTTCATAGTTATCACTATATAAATCATATGGTGCATGAGAAGGAATAAATACTAATCCATTATATGATATAAGTCCTTCTACATTTATAAATATAGATAAAATTGGATCCTCACTATCATAGAAATTTGCTTTATAAAAATCATTTAAATCTTTATCTGTTACATCTTTTTTATTTTTCTTCCATAAAGGTATCATCGAGTTCAAAACTTTTGTTTCAATATGAGTTTCGTATTCTCCTTCAATATCTTTACCATTTTCATCTTTCTTTTGTGTTTTTATTTCTTCATCAAACTTTATTGGATATCTAATATAGTCACTATATTTTTTAACTAAATCTTCAATTTCAAAATTCTCTAAATACTTAGAATAATTTTCTTCTTCAGTATCATCTTTTAAATGAACTATAACTGTTGTTCCACTATCTTCTTTTGTCGTTTCTTCAATTGTATAAGTTGACTCACCATTACTAGTAAATTTATAAGCGGTTTTCGTGTTATATTTTTTAGTTATAACTTCGACTTCTTTAGCCACCATAAAAGCACTATAAAATCCAACTCCGAATTGACCAATTATATTTAAGTCTTCTTTATCTTTAGCTTCTTTAAATTTCTTTAAAAAATCTTTTGATCCACTTTTAGCAATCGTTCCTAAATTATTAATAATTTCAGCATGAGACATACCTATACCATTATCACTAATTGATATAGTTTTATCTTTTTTATTTACTTCAATCTTAATAAAGTATTCAGGTTTATTTTCAACTTTTCCATCACTTGTCAAAGCATAATATTTATATTTATCAATAGCATCACTTGCATTAGAAATTAATTCTCTTAAAAATATTTCTTTATTTGAATATATTGAATTAATCATTAAGTTAAGTAATTCTTTACTTTCAGCAGCAAATTCTTTAGTTTCCATATTGGTTTTACCTCCGTTTTTAGCAGTCTAATATTTAAATTGCTAATTATTATTTTAATGATTATTTTAGCACTTGCAAGTAAAAAGTGCTAAAAATGAAAAATATTTTTCCTCACCTTTCTTTAAAAATCTACTAATTAAATACTAGAAAAATACTTGTTAAAATTATTTCATTAAAAATATTAAGGTTTTGCAAGGTTTTTATTTAAATTGCTAGATTATAGCTTTCATCAATTAATTTATAAATTTCTTTTGAATCTATCTCGTTATTAAAAATTACGCTAATCCAATGTTTCTTATTCATGTGATAAGCTTTAAAAAAGTTTTTATTATCAACCATTGAAACGATCTTATTTTCTTCACATCTAATATCTAAAACAAATGTTTCTCTATCTTCTTTATAACCAAATTTATTTAATGGGACATACATAAATAAGATATACCGTTTTTTATTATCTTTTCTTCTAATTATTGAATCTTTAGGAAACTTCTGCCATAAGAATTCTTCTTCATCGCCATACTTTTTATAAACATATTCTTTAATTAAATTATGGTAATCAGCTTTTGTATTAATAAAATAAATATCACGAAATTTTATTAATTTCTTAGTAATTTCTTCTCTTATAGAATTAATAAAATTTC
>JADIMY010000019.1 GCA_017694345.1 Candidatus Onthovivens merdipullorum
GTGATGAAGTAGTTAGTGCTTTAAAGGGTATTTCAATTAATTTTCGAGAAAGTGAATTTGTCGCAATTTTAGGTCCGTCAGGTTGTGGAAAAACGACTCTTTTAAATATAATTGGTGGGTTAGATCACGCAACTAGCGGTGATTTATTCATCGATGGAATATCTACTAAAAATTACAAAGATCGAGATTGGGATACATATCGTAATAAAAGAATTGGTTTTATTTTTCAATCATATAATTTAATTCCTCACGAAACTATTTTAGAAAATGTTGAACTAGCACTTAATATATCAGGAATTTCTAAAAAAGAAAGAATTAAAAGAAGTAAAGAAATTTTAGTAAAAGTTGGTCTTGGAGGTAAATTTAATAAATACCCTAATCAACTTAGTGGTGGACAATGTCAAAGGGTGGCGATTGCTAGAGCTTTAGTAAATAATCCAGAAATTATTTTAGCTGATGAACCAACTGGTGCTTTAGATAGTGTCACTTCCTTACAAGTTATGGATTTACTTAAGGAGATCAGCAAAAATCATTTAGTTATAATGGTCACTCATAATGCAGATCTTGCTAATAAATATGCGACTAGGATTATAAATTTATTAGACGGCGAAGTTACTAATGATTCTTTAAATTATACTGAATTTGATAAAGTAGAAGAAAATGAATTTAAAAAAGTAACTTTTAAAGAAAGAGTTAAAAATATATTTAAAAAAGAAAATGAAAATAAAAAGTCGAAACTATCATTTTTTAGTGCTTTTAAATTATCGATTAAAAATTTAATTTCAAAATATAAAAGAACTTTAATGATTTGTTTTGCTGGATCAATTGGGATTATTGGTGTCGGTTCTGTTTTATCAATTTCAAGTGGTGTAAATGGTTTTATATCGAATACTCAAAAAGAAATGCTTTCAGGTAATCCTTTACAAGTTAATCAATCAGGTTTTGATTTAAATTCTTTATTAGAAAATATGACTACTGTTGAGCAAAGCGAAGCCATTAGTCAAGGTATTGAAAATGGTTATATTAATGTTGATAAAGTTATAAGTTACTTAATTAAACAAGGCGAGTTATTAGAAGGTTTTGGAGTAAGTAATAATATAAGTAATGAATATGTCGATTACTTATTAGAAATGCCTAAAGACTGGTATAGTGCAATTGGAATATATTACGATGAGAATTTAAATTATAATGTGTATACCGATATTAAAGTAGAAGATGCAAATGGTAATGAAGTTACTAAAACCATGTCGTTATATTCCATTATTAATATGTATACTGATATGCTTAAAAATGTAAATGGAGATGGAATTAATGGAGAAGATATTGCTAGTTTAATACCTTTAGCAACCTCTAATTTTTCTCAGATTCCAAATAACTTAGATATTATTGAAGAACAATACGATATTATTTCAAATCCAACTAAAAGTCATTTAGCGACTAAAGATAACGAAATAATGCTTGTCGTTGATAAAGATTCTTCTTTAAGTGATATTTTCTTAGGACAATACGGTTATTTTTCTCAAGAAGAATTTTTAAATTTGATTTATAAAGATGTAGAAGGACTTAATCATTTATATGATGAAGAGCTCGATAAAGAGACAAATAGAATTAGTTATGATGATTTACTAAATAAAACTTTTACTTATTATCCAAATGATGATGTTTTTAAAGATTTATCTTTAAATAGTGCTTCGACTATAGGGGCGATAGCTTCTGGAAATTATTTAAATGAAATAAGTGATGAAGAAATATTAACTGATGGAATAGAACTTAAAATTACGGCAATATTGAGACCAAAAGAAGATGTTAACTATAGTTGTTTAAGTAGTGGAATATTTTATACCCCTGCATTAAGTGAAAAAATTAGAGAAATAAATAAAAATAGCCAAACCATTAAATTTCTTAACGATAATAATTTAGATGGTTTATATTCAATTGAAATGATGAATATTCCTCAGGGCATTACTTATAATCAAGAATATTATTTAAATGGTGAAAGATATAATCCTAAGTTGATTGCTGGTGGTAGTGGTTTATTTTCGAGTTTAATGGGACAAATGCAACAAAGTCAACATTGGACTGTATATTCAATTAGTTTGCGAGAATTAGGTGCAGCAGATACTCCTAGTAGAATTTCAATCTATCCTAAAAATTTAGATTATAAAAATCAAATTACTGAATATTTAGATAAACGGAACGAAGATATCGATTTAACAATTAATGGAAGTGTTATTAGTAGTGAAAATCGAGCAAATATTACTTATACCGATAATGTTGAAGTAATTATGTCTTTAATTAGTTCTATGGTCGATATTGTTTCTTATGCTTTAGTTGCTTTTACAGCTTTATCATTAGTTGTATCTACCGTAATGATTGCAATTATTACATATGTTTCAGTAATTGAAAGAATTAAAGAAATTGGTGTTATTAGAGCTTTAGGTGGTAGAAAGATTGATGTCGCTAGATTATTTAATGCTGAGACATGTGTTATTGGTTTAATTAGTGGAATAATTGGTGTTGCTATAACTTATTTATTATCTTTAATTTTAAACTTAATTGTCGGTAATTTATCTGGGATTTATACAATTGCCTCCTTACCAATTTGGATGGCATTAGTATTAATTTTTGTTAGTATAATTTTGACTTTAATTTCAGGATTAATTCCTGCTTCAATTGCAAGTAAAAAAGATCCAGTTGAAGCATTAAGAACCGAATAATTTAAAAAAGCCTGCAAAACCTTAATATTTTTTATGAAATTTATAAAGTTACCTTTTAAAAATTGATAAAATTTATTTGAAAAAAATACTTGAATAGTACTTTTATATTTGGTATATTATTTGGGCTGGACAGTTAGCTCAGCTGGGAGAGCATCTGTTTGACGTACAGAAGGTCATAGGTTCGAGCCCTATACTGTCCACCACTCAGTCGAATTAATAGAATTCGCATCTGTAGTTCAGTGGCAGAACGTCAGCTTCCCAAGCTGAATATGCGAGTTCGATTCTCGTCAGGTGCTCCAGTTATAATTAATTAGTTGAAAGGTTTTCAATAATTAATTACAATATTCAGGCGTCAATTAAAATGGGTCTTTAGCTCAGTTGGTTAGAGCGCACCCCTGATAAGGGTGAGGTCGATGGTTCAAGTCCATTAAGACCCACCAATTAGACGCAAAATAAGTTGCCACTTTATTAAAAGGGCACTTAGCTCAGTGGGAGAGCGTTTCCTTCACACGGAAAAGGTCATAAGTTCAATCCTTATAGTGCCCACCACTAAGATATGCCGACTTAGCTCAACTGGCAGAGCAACTGATTTGTAATCAGTAGGTTGGCGGTTCGATTCCGTTAGTCGGCACCACATTTTCAAAAAAGTTCGATTATATCGATATTTTATAGAAATGGTTGATAAAAAATTTTAATGTAAATCTAAAAGAGTCGATTGTATCGGCTCTTTTTTAATTACAAATTGATAAAAAAACTGATAAAAGTAAAAGTAAATATTTTACACCATGTGCAAATTTAGCTACATTTTTTGATAAAGTTTAAAAAAGTTCGTAAAACTTCGTAATTTGCTTAAATTCGACCGCAAACTTTATTT
>JADIMY010000020.1 GCA_017694345.1 Candidatus Onthovivens merdipullorum
TTAATTGATGAAATTATTAAAAAATCTAAAGATGTCTTTTCTATATTATTATCACAATTAAATTCCGAAGATAAATCCCCAAAAGAAATAGTTAGATTTTTATCAGAATTTATACTAAATGAGTTAAAAGAAGATGAAGAAAATGCTTACTATATAAATTTCTTTTTAACAATTAATTTTCAAAAAACCTATCGAAGTAATGATACAGGTCACTTAGAAATAGAAAATCTTTTAAATATAATTAAAAAAGGTCAAAAAGAAGGTGAATTTAAAGATAATGTTGAGCCTTGGGAAATACTTACAATCTTTTTTACATCTTTAGAAGGTTTAACTAATGGAAAAATTAAATATAAAAATGAATATAAATTACCAAGCTCACAAGCTTTATTAAATATATTTTTAAAGTAGAGGTTAAGTTATGCGGAAAATTTTAAGATTTATTGGTCATAAGTGGTATTTATTGCTTCTTGCAGCTGTTGCTATTATATCTCAATGTTATTTACAACTTCTATTACCTGAATATATGGGTAATATTCAAGAATTAATAACAACTGAATCCAATTCTTCTACCTTAATTACTGATATTTGGATTCAAGGTGGTTGGATGATTTTAATTTCAGTTGGCGTTGTCTGCTTAGCTTTTATTCAATTTTATTGTGCAAGTTATATTAGTGCTTATAGTGGTAAAATGCTTCGTAAAGAAATGTTTGAAAAAGTAAATTCAATTTCTTTAACTGATTATAATAGTTTCGGAACAGCCACTTTAATTACAAGAACTACAAATGATATCGAACAAGTTAAAAACTTTATTTTAATGGGAATTAGAATTTTAGTTATGTCACCAACTATGATGATTATCGCTGTTATTAAAACCTCTCAAGTTGATTTAAAGCTTTTAATAATCTTATGTATTGCACTTCCTTTAATCTTAGTAGTAATGAGCATTTTACTTTTTGTTGCTTCTCCTTACTTTAAGAAAATCCAAGAAAAAATTGATAATATTACAATCGTTTTAAGAGAAAATCTAACCGGTATTAGAGTAGTTAGAGCTTATGATCAAGAGCAAACTGAGACAAAAAAATTCTTATATGCTAATAAAGATTTAACTAAAACTAATATTAAAGTTAATCGCATTATGACTTTTGCTAATCCATTTATTACTATCTTATTTAATTTATGCTTTATAGGAATTTATGCTTTAGGTTTTTATTTATTAGATGGAACAAATTTTAATGGTGCAGATAACCAAAATTTAATTCAAACTCAAATTGCAAATATCGCTGTCGTTGGTCAATATAGTATGCAAATTATGACTTCATTTGTCATGTTTGCAATGATTTTTGTTATGATGCCTCAAGCTATCGCTAGTAGTAAGCGTGTTTTAGAAGTTTTAAATATTGATACAAATAAAGATAACGAAGAAACTTTAAAATATTTAGATAATTACGATCAATATCAAAATAAATTAAATGAACTATATAAAGAAGAAAATGATGCTTTAAAGCCAATTATTGACGAATTTGAAAAGACTTATAAAACTAAATTCAACTATTCTTTATTAAAATATAAAATTAGTACAACAAGTGAAGAAGTTTTAAAACATAGTGTCGCTAACAAATTGATGAAATCTTACGATGCTATCCACACAAAATATCATCTTGCAAGAAAGAAAATTCGTTATCAATATCGTGAAATGGCTAGTCATATTGATGTATCTTCTATTGAAGATAAAGTTAATAAAAAATTCAATGAAACAGGCTTAAAAGGTGTTATTGAATTTAATGATGTAGCCTTTACTTATCCAGGTAGTGATACACCTTGCGTTGAACATATTTCTTTTAAAACTACTCCAGGAAAAACTACGGCAATTATTGGTTCAACTGGTAGTGGAAAATCTACCATCGTTAATCTAATTCCAAAGTTTTATAAAGTAACTTCTGGTGAAATTAAATTAGATGGAGTAAATATAAATGAGATTCCAAGCGATATATTAAGAAATAAATTGGGGTTCGTACCTCAAACAGCCTTACTTTTTAAAGGAACAATTAGATACAACATGCAATTTGGGAATAAAAATGCAACTGATGAAGAAATCTTTAAAGCCTTAGATGTAGCTCAAGCAACCCACTTTGTAAGTAAATTGCCTAATGGCTTAGATTCTTTTGTATCTCAATCTGGAAAAAATTTCTCAGGTGGACAAAAACAAAGATTATGTATCGCTAGAGCTTTAGTTAGAAAACCTGAAATATATGTTTTTGACGACTCATTTAGTGCACTAGATTTTAAAACTGATGCTAAGCTTCGTTGCGCTTTAAAATCTTATACTGAAGGCTCTAGTGTAATCGTTGTTGCTCAAAGAGTTTCTTCAATTTTAGATGCTGATAATATCATTGTTTTAAATGAAGGAAAAATTGTTGGGCAAGGTAATCACACTGAACTTATTAAAAACTGTAAGGTTTATCAAGACATTGTTAAATCTCAACTCGATAGTGATGAAATTGAAAAAACTATTCAATATAGTAAAAACGCTTTAACTGAGGAGGTAAAATAATATGCCAGGTCGTATGAATAATTCTACTCAAAGAGCTCAACATTTTGGTATTACATTAAAAAGAATGATTCGTGAATTTAAATCTGAATATGTTTTATTAATTATTGTCATTCTTTTATCAATTGGTTCAAGCGTATTAACCATTTTATCTCCAGTTGTTCTAAATAATTTCTTAACTGGTGCACAAAATATCGCTGAACCAGGTGAACCTATTACAAATGAGACTTTATTTTACATTAATGAATCTAGCTTATTTTCAGTTAATTGGACTTGCTTTTTCACTAATTTTGGAACACTTATTGCTTTATATTTTGCTAGTGCTTTCTTAATGTGGCTAGCTGAATTTTTAACAGTTTTTGTATCTAATAGATACGCTTTTAATATGAGAAACAATATTAAAAATAAGTTAGATAGATTACCTTTGTCATATTTTGATAAAGTACCTTATGGAGATACATTATCAATTGGAACTAATGAAGTTGACAATATTTCAAGAAACTTACAAAGTATTGTTGTTCAAACTTGTAATGGTGTAACTTTATTTCTAGGAACTTTTATTGCGATGCTAGCAACACAATGGCAACTAGCATTAGTCGCTTTATGTTCTTTACCATTTACAATTGTAATTGTAATTTTGGTCTCTAAATTTTCTCAAAAACAATTCGTTGCCTATCGTTATGAACTTGCTGAATTAAATGGTAAAGTTGAAGAAAATTATGCAGGTTACCAAGTTATTAAATTATTTAATAAACAAAAAGATATTGAAACAGACTTCAATATCACAAATACAAAATTAGCTGTAGCAGATAGATTTTCACAATTTTTATCAGGTTTAATCTTTCCTACAACAAACTTTATAAATAATTTAGCTTATGTTGGAATTGCTGTTGTTGGCGGATTAATAAACGCTCCTTCAACAATGATTGTCTTCTTCATTTTCTTAAATACATTTAATAGACCTTTCCAACAAATCGGTCAAATTATTAATATTATTCAATCAGTAGTCGCTAGCGGT
This sequence comes from Candidatus Onthovivens merdipullorum, assembly GCA_017694345.1. GTDB lineage: Bacteria > Bacillota_I > Bacilli_A > RFN20 > CAG-826 > Onthovivens > Onthovivens merdipullorum. The sequence goes on from JADIMY010000020.1 coordinate 3,567, forward strand.
GAAAAGATATATTCTTTATTAGATGAAAAAGAATTTAGTGAAGATCCTATCGATGCTTTGTCTAATGAAGATAATATAAAAGGTGCATTTGAGTTTAAAGATGTTTATTTCTCTTACACTCCTGAAAAACCTTTAATTCAAAACTTTAATTTAAAAGTAAATGCTGGAGATAGTGTCGCAATCGTTGGTCCTACAGGGGCTGGTAAAACCACAATGGTAAACTTAATAATGAGGTTTTACGAGATCAATAGTGGTGAAATTTTATTAGATAATATAGACACTAGAAAATATAAAAGATCGACCTTAAGAAGAAGTATTGGTATGGTTTTACAAGATACTTGGTTATTTAGAGGAACTATTAAAGAAAACCTTCTTTATGGTGATGAAAATGCCACGATGGATGATGTTATTAGTGCTTGTAAAGAAGCTCATATCGATCACTTCATCGAAACTTTACCTGGAAAATATGATTTCGTTTTAAATGAAGATGGAACTAATATTTCCCAAGGTCAAAGACAATTATTAACTATTGCTAGGGCAATTATTTCTAAACCAAAAATTATGATTTTAGACGAAGCTACAAGTAGTGTTGATACTAGAACCGAACAGCTTATTCAAGACGCTTTAGATCACATTATGCAAAATAGAACAAGCTTTATAATTGCTCATAGATTATCAACTATTAAAAATGCTAAACTCATCATTGTTATGCAAAATGGTCACATAGTTGAAACTGGCAATCACAAAGAACTTTTAGCTAAAAATGGATTCTACGCTTCTTTATATAACTCACAATTTATAGGTGTTAATCCTATGGCAAAAGATGATAATTCAAGCGAATCTTAATAAAAACCTTGCAAAAATCAATTATTTTTATAAAATTTGTTTGAATATAAACACTATTTTTGAACTAAATTATGTTGATAATCACTTAATTCTTTATAAATATTTTTAAGTGAAGGATAAATCTTTTTATAAATTTTCTTATATAAAATTTGATATTTTTTATTAGCTTGTTTATTTGGATAAAATACTTTTTGATAAGAAACCATGTTTTTATAAGCTTCATCTAAAGTTTTATATACACCTAAAGAATAAAATAAAGACATTGCACAACCGATAGAACCATTTTCGTAGGTTGTACTTTTATAAACAGGCAAACCAAAAACATCACTTGTTATTTGACAAATCGCTTCGCTTCTAGAGCCACCTCCACTTATAGTTAGTTTTTTAATTTTTAAGTGACCGTGTTTTTCAATACTTTCTAATCCTTCTTTTAAAGCATAAGCAATACCTTCAACAATCGCTCTATAAACATGGAATTTAGTGTGAGTGTCATAAAAACCTAAAATTGCACCTTTTGCTAATGGTCTTTTTAGTCCTGGACCCCAATAAGGTTGTAAAACTAGTCCATCACATCCTGGAGATATTTCTAGTAATTTCTTATTTAATAATTCTTCTGGTGCGAGATGTTCAATTTGTGCTTCAATGTTTTCTTCACTAGCGAACTCTTTGGTAAACCATTTTAGCATCCAATATCCACGATAAATTTGTACTTCGCTATTATAATATCCATTAATACAAGAGGTATAAGCTGGTAAAAAGGTTTCAGGCGATATATCTTTGATTCATAATTGAAACTGTACTAGCAGTACCATAAGAAATATGCGCAGTATCTTTTTTATAACACCCACTTCCTAAACTTTCACAAGCTTTATCACTACCACTAGTATAGTAAGGAAGTCCTTCTGGCAAACCGGTTTCTAATGCACATTCATGCGTAATATAACCAATCAATTCATTTACTTTTGAAATATGTGGAATCAATTTTGGATCAATACCATATACGATACCAACTAAATTATATTTAGAATGAATCTTACCTTTTTTAAATCCAATTGGATAATGTCCAATCATATTAGAAGCGCTATCTGTTAATACTCCTAACATTTTATAATTCAAATAACAGTTTAAAGGAGCATAGTATTTTATCTTACTATATATTTCTGGTTCATTTTCTTGAAGCCACATGGCTGGAGTTCTTTTTCTATTTAATTCAACAGTTTTACTTATTCCAACTAACGCATAAATAATTCTATATAATAGCGGTAATTTCTTTTTATTTTCCGCAAATCTTTGATCTAGCCAAATAATCGATGGTCTAAGAACTTTATAATCTTTATCTAAATAGGCAGCTGTATCTCTAAAACAAGTTGAACTTATAGCACTACATCTTAAAAGCAAATCAGGGTGTTTTTCTTTTAATCTTAAACTAGCTTTTTTCATACAATTGTAATAGTAATCGGGATATTGTTCACAATAACCTGGTTTTAAAGAAAAATATGGTTCATTATATTTTTCTTGTTCAAAAGCTACAAACTTACCGAATCTATCAACTATTGAAACTCGAACTGATTGAGTTCCATAATCAATTACTAATACTAAATCTTTATCC
>JADIMY010000021.1 GCA_017694345.1 Candidatus Onthovivens merdipullorum
ATTCATTACTACTTTCTTTTATCTAGTTTTTTATAATTATATAAATAATTTAATTAATAAAAAGAAAAATAAAGATCTACAAAATAGTCTAGTTAACTAACTCCTATTTATCAAATTGCTTTAATACCAAATTTATAACATTTATAATATAGATATAATTTTTCAGGAGGAACAATAATGGCAAAAACTGCAATTATTACTGGTGGTTCTAGAGGTATTGGTAGAGCTTTATCTTTAAAACTTGCTGAAATGGGCTATAATGTCGTAATCAATTATAGAAGCACTTCTAGTAAGGTTCTTAGTGATGAACTTGCTAAAGAAATCGAAGAAAAATATGGTGTAAAAAATTTAGTTGTTAAAGCTGATGTTTCAATTTATGAAGAATGTGAACATTTAGTCAGTGAAACCGTTAAAGTTTTTGGTGATCATATCGATTGTTTAGTTAATAACGCAGGCATTACTAATAATTGTAATTTTATCGATATCACTAAAGAAGCATATACTAGAGTTATTAATACTAACTTAATGAGTTTCTTACATATGTCTCACTTAGTTTTACCATATATGGTCAATCATAGTGATAAAGATCATCAATGTAATATCGTTAACACTTCAAGTGTTGGTGGATTAACTGGTGTTATTAATCAAGCAGACTATTGTGCTGCAAAAAGTGGTGTTATTGGTTTAAGTAGAGCTTTAGCTTTAGAATTTGCTTCTAGAGGAGTTAGAGTAAATACTATTGCTCCAGGTATGATTATGACCGATATGCTTAGAGGGGTTAATCAAGATGAATTAAGAGCATTAGCTGCTACTATTCCTGAAGGATATATCGGTGATGTTAGTGATATTGCTAGTGCATTAGAATATATCTTAAAAGCAACATATTTAACTGGACAAGTTATTTCTCCTAATGGTGGTTTTGTCCTTCAATAATTAGTCAAGTAATATATTAAATCTATCTTAAAAACTTTCTCCAATATGGTGAAAGTTTTTTATTAATATACTATATATTTTGTTTTTTATATATGATATACCATTTAATTAAAAAGTATGTATTAACGATTACATAAATAATATTAAGCGCAATATAAAGTAGTCCACTTGATCCACTATTTATATAATTTAAAACCCAGATAACTATTAAAATAATTGAATAAAATATCCAAAAATACCATTGTTCCAAGATACCTTTAGTAGCTAAAAATACTGATACTAACGCTAAACTTGTCGCTAAAGCATTTAAATAAGGATAATTAGATTTTAGTAAACTTAAGATAAAGCCATATAATCCAGTGATTATAGGAATAAATAAAATTGTTCCTATAATCATATATTTATTAATCTTATTTATTTTAAAATCTTTCTGGCTACTTTCGATATTTTTGTCACTTCTTTTATCTTTAATATAGTAATTATATATAGTATATAAATACATTGGTAAATTAATAGCAATATTTAAAACTCCTTCTCCATATTGCTTAGAGATAAAGGAAATAATTCCATAAATTGTTACATATACTGAATAAAAGAAAAAAGCATATTTTTTTCTTTTACCATTTAAAGTTGCAGCAAGTAAACCTAAAATTACAGATATTAATTCAAAAATATTTAATACACTAAAATTAAATATAAGATTATATATACCTAAACCAATTAATAGTAATAAACTTATGGTTATAAAAATTAGTTCATATAAATTAAATATCTTTAAAAGCCTTTTCATAACTAGAAAAAGTATAACATATTTAATTTTGGATTAGGTAGTTAAAAAGATTGGAAAAATCAATAATTTACAAAAATAGTGAAGTTTTACAAGGTTTTTTATAATAAATTAAGGTTTATAAAATAAAAGACTACCACAGATTCGTGGTAGTCCTTATTATTTAATCTACTAGAAAACTACTTATTCTCTACTAGCTAAAGACTTATCCATATCTAGTAAAGCTGGTTTACATTCTTTAACAAATTCGTATTGTTTTAATAAGTCTCTACTTCTTTTTTCTTCTTCAACTTGTTCATTGATAAGTTTTTCAAGGAAAATTTTAGTAGCAACTTCGTCTTGTTTACGAGCTAAATCGTAAAGATTCGTAATTAAATTAGTAACATGTTTTTCATGTTCAACTTGAACAACTAAAGGTCTTTCAATATTTTCGTAGTGATTATCTACTTTATCAATACCTTTAAAACTATAAGGTAAATCTAAATCTTGCATATGTTCAATAAACATTTCTGCATGTTCAAATTCTTCCTTAGCTTGTTTTTTAAAGTAATGTGAAAAACCATTTAATCCTTCATTTTTATAATAGTCGCTCATTCCTAAATATAAATAAGCACTAAATAATTCTTTATTAATTTGATCTTCTAATAAATCAATTAATTTTTGTTCCACAATTAATACCTCCTATGTCTATTATAGTATTATTTTTTTAGAGTGATTAAAAATATTTTGCTCAATAACTTTCTTTAATAATTTCTCTAATCTCATCTTTAGTTAAAACTTTATATCCACCAGCCATAACTAAAGTTGAATTGACTATGCCTTCTAACATGTCCTTTGTAGCACCTAAATCAGTTATATTCATAACTAAACCAATTTTAATCATCCACTCTTTCATTCTATCTAGACCTTCTAAAGCAATTTCTTTATCAGATTTATCAGTTGGGTCTACATTCCAGACATTAATAGCAAATCTTTTAAATTTCTCTAATCCATAAGGTAAAATGTGATGGTAATAAGGCATACTTACTGCTGCTAAAGTCATACCATGAGTTGCATTAGTATAGGCAGCAACTGCTTGACCTAACATATGGACTTCCCAGTCGGTTGTTTTACCTTTAGCAATAAATGTATTAAGTGCCCAAGTTGCAATCCACATAATATTAGAACGAGCTTCATAATCTTTGTTATTTTCTATAGCAACTAAAGAGCTGTGAATTAAAGATCTCATTAAGCCTTCCATAATATAATCACTGGTATTATCATCAGTTCCAGAGAAATATTGTTCAAGAATATGAGACATAATGTCATAAATACCACTAACCATTTGATATTTTGGAACAGTGTATGTAAACTCTGGATTTAAAATTGCAAACTTAGGAAAGACTTCTTCATTTTGAAAAACATGCCCGATCTTAAGTTTTTTTGAAAAATTTGTGATAACTGAACCACAGTTCATTTCACTTCCAGTACCTACCATCGTTAAAACAGAACCAACTGGAACTATCTTACAAGTTGGTTCTTCAAATCTTTCATAATATTTTTCCCAAATATCATTACCTTCATAATGAATAGATACACTTAAAGCTTTAGAATAATCGATGACGCTACCTCCACCGATTGCTAAAATAAAGTCTACCTTATTATCTCTAGCGATTTTTACTCCTTCAATTACTTTTTCAATTGTAGGATTAGGCATGACACCACTATCTTCAAAAACATTTTTTCCTTCTTTTTTTAAAATATTTATTACTTTATCGTAGATTCCATTTCTTTTAATCGAACCACCACCATAAACAAGTAAAATATTTTTTCCATATTTTCTAAGTTCTGGCCCTAAATTGTCTAATGCATCTTTACCAAAAAATAATTTAGTAGGATTATAGTAAGTAAAATCTCCTAACATCTTAATTTTCTCCTTCTTTTATAAATTTTATAACTTTTGCAGGTACACCTACGGCTACCGAATTAGCAGGAATATCTTTATTAACAACAGCTCCAGCTCCAATAATTGCTCCATCTCCTATATTTACACCAGGTAATATAGTAGCGTGTGCTCCAATCCAAACATTTTTACCTACGTGAATAGGTTTAAATGTCATTGAACCTCTTTTTAATGGATTTTGGTCGTGATTGATAGTAGCAAAAACTACTTTATGACCAATTAAAGTATTATCACCAATATAGATGCCACCTTGATCTTGGAAACAGCATCCGGAATTAATGAAAACTCCTTTCCCCAGATGTAAATTTTTACCAAAATCAGTATATATTGGTGGAAATAACTTAACTTTTTCATCTAATTTAGAATTAGTTAATTCTTCTAAAAGGTCATGTAACTTACGTGAAGTGTGATTTTTATAGTTTATTTTATTAGTCATTTTTCTAGCTAAATAACTAGCTTCATCCATAAATTTTTGAGCTTCACTATTACTATCAATATAACCAATATTATTAACTAAATCTAAATATTCTTTAAGTTCCATAAGTATAATATAAAACTATTAACTAAATATAAAAAATACTTATTAATTATTATTATTAATAAGTATTAGTTATATTATAAAAATAAAGTTTATTTATCTAATCAACTAGATGTTGCTCAAGATTATTAGTATTGATCATCTTTTGGAAGACACCTGCTACTTCGTTAGGATTTTTAACATCTGTTAAAGAAAGATTCTCTTTACCAACTAAATTGACGTAAACATCGCCATAATTAAAGATACTTCCTTTTAGTCCTTGATTTACACTAACTGAAATGACATTAGAAAATAATTGTACCTTGTTCTCTTTAGAAATTAATCCACCTTCTTTAACTATTTTATTACTATATATTCTTACTGAATAGGTTGAATTTGCTATAACTATGATTACAAAAGGGATAATAAATAATATAAAAGATAAAAATAATACAAAGAATCCATAGTGACCTATTAAAGACCTTTTGCTTTCAAATAATAGTTTATTAGGATTATAGATAGTTTTATTAGTATCATTATTAACATTTACTTCTTTACCACAGTATGGACAAAACTTTTGATTCTCAGTTAGTGGTTTACCACAATTACCACAATATTTCATTGTTAATAATCCTCCTTTAATTTAACTTAATATCTTCTTTACTACTAGGGATTTCATAAGACTCAATATCCATAGTATTTAACTCATAGTTAATCTCAAATTCTAAATCTTGATATTCTTTATCAAGATTTAGATCAATTAAACCTCCTATATTTATTGAAATAGACTTTAATTCATCATTTTGATAAGTTAGTTTAAGCTCTGATTTATTAGTTTCTATATTACTTATAGATAATCCATATAGCTTATTATCATTAGAATCATTTTTTAAATAAATTTCTTCATTAAAGAAATTTATTAGACTGCTAGTCCCTACTTCATTTAATAAGAATGTAAAGGATTCTTTATTTTTATTTTGACTAATAGCTAAAAAGTTAGACTCTTTAAAGAAAGAACTATCTAAATATAAATAATAATTATCTATATCTCTAAATGTAGATAAACTAAATTCATCATTAAATAAGTTATTAACACAGTTATATACTTCATTATTTAATGTATTAGCCCTATTTATCTCATAATTATCTACATTTAAATATAAATCATTATAGTTAGTATC
>JADIMY010000022.1 GCA_017694345.1 Candidatus Onthovivens merdipullorum
CGGCATCAAAGTATTTACATTCATTATCTAAAATTGGAATTTTAATTGAGGAAAAAGTTGGCAAAGAAATAATTTATAAAAATTCTTATTTGTATGATTTAATAAAAACATGGTAAGTAGTGGGCTGAAATATTATTTTGTATTTCACCAAATCACCGAATAAAATTTAGCCAAATCACCGAAAATTCTTCTTATTTTGTAGCGAAAAATTGAACACTTCTATAGCAGGAACGTTAATTCTCCAAGGCTATTAAAAAATACGAATAATTTTAAAATTTGCGAAAAACATTAATCGGAAGTTACTCCATAATGTTTTGAAGTTTTATTTAACTTGAAATAAATCCTAATAATTTATAATATAAAGTACGCAAAACAAGGATATTATTTATGAAAAAGAAAACTTCAATTTTACTTAAAAGTATTTTATTACTCGGCTTACCTATTACATTTTTATCTTCTTGTGGGACAAATGAAATAGATGGAGAATTACATACTATTTCTTTTTATGATGAATCAACTTTGGTTGAAAAAATTGAAACTAAAGGATATGAGACAATCGATCTACCTTCAGCACAAAATAAAGAAAATTATGATTTTAAGGGTTGGTTTTTAGATAAGAATATTTGGAGTGAAGAATTGACAAGAGATTATTTCTTAAATAAGCCTCTTTTAGAAGACCTTGATTGCTATGCTTTTTATGAAAAGAAAAGTGAACCTGTCGTTGAAAAATATACCATTTCTTTTTACGTTGATAATAAAATTTTTTCAACAATCGAAACCAGTGGAAATGAAATTTTAACTTTACCTAATGCTCCACAAAAAGAAAACTATAGTTTTAAGGGTTGGTATTTTGATAATGAAAGTTTTGAAGATGAGTTAACGGCAGATTTTTATGAAAATATTGCTTTAAAAAGCGATGTTAATGTTTACGCTTATTATGAACTTGTCAATGAAGAGCCAAAAGAATTTAAAGTTTCTTTTGATAGCAATGGCGGTTCAAAAGTTGAAGATGTTGTTACCTCAATTATTGAAAGTGAACCAGATACAACAAGAGATGGCTACACTTTCCTTGGTTGGTATTTAGAAGAAAGTTTCATAAACAAGGTTACTTTTCCTTTTGAAGTAACAAAAGATCAAACTTTATATGCTAAGTGGGAAGAAAATATTCCTGCATCAATAAGCTTTAACGTTAATGAAGAAGGAGTTTTAACTAGTGTTGAAGGAATTAGTGAAATTAATAATGAAGTAGTAATTCCTTCAAGAGTAAATGATATTGATGTGAGAGAAATTGGCGATAAAGTTTTTGCTGATAATTTATTTATCAAAAAACTTGTTATACCAGAAAGTGTAAAAAGTCTTGGTAATAAAATGTGTTATGGCGCAAAAAATCTTGAAGAAGTAGTTTTGCCAAATAATATAACTGTAATTCCTGATTATGCATTTGAAAACTGTTCTTCTTTAACAAACATTAATATTCCTACCTCACTTGTACAAATAAGAGCAAACGCTTTTTCTCAAACTGCTTTAAAAGAGTTTATTGCACCTGAATCTTTAAAAGAAATATGGCTTTATGCTTTTAAAGATGCAAAAGAATTAAGAAATGTTGAACTTAAAAATGTCACTGAAATAGGAAACATGGTTTTTGAGAATTGCGAAAAACTCGAATCTATTGTTATCCCTGAAACACTTGAAGAAATTGGTACAAGTGTTTTTGGCGGCTGCTCCTCTCTTCAAGATATTGATTTACCCAATAAACCTCTTGCGCTTGATCATAATACTTTTTATGGTTCTGCTTATTATGAAGATAATAGTAATTGGGAAAATGGAGTTTTATATGTAGACAATTATCTTTTAACTATCAATAGTGACTTTTTGAATTTAAGCGAATACGAAGTTAAAGAAGGGACAATTGCCATTGCTATTAACGCTTTTTTAAATAATGCGAAAAATTTAACTAAAATTACTCTTCCTGAAGGTTTAAAACTAATTGGGGACAAAGCTTTTTCTAGTTTATATAAGTTAGAGTCAGTTAATATTCCTTCTTCGGTTGATACAATTGGCTATAATGCTTTTGCTTCAACCGGAATTTCTAGTAATTCTACAAATTGGAGCGATAATGGACTTTATATTGATGGCTGGTTAGTTAATGTTCAAAATACAAAAATTAGTGAATTTGAAGTGAAAGAAGGGACAATTGGTGTTTCTAATGGTAGTGATGTTAGCTTTATTCCATCAAGAGCTAGAAAAATAACAAAGCTTACTCTTCCTGCATCTTTAAGATATATTGGTAAAAATAGTTTCAAGCAACTTACTTTGATAAAAGAAATTTCTTTAGGGGGTTCTTTGGAGTTTATTAAAGAAGGTGCTTTTGCTGTATGTTCTAGTTTAGAAAAAGTAAATTTAGATGAATGTACAAATTTAGCATTAATTGGTGATCAAGCTTTTAGTCAAGCAAAGATAAGCGAGATTACAATTCCAGAAAGTGTTTTAGAAATGGGCGAACTTGTTTTCAATCAAAATCGAGCCAATTTAATAGTGCATTGTATGGTAAGTGAAAAACCAGCTAGTTGGGATAGTAATTGGGATTTCACATATAACGAGCAATATAAGATTACAGTTGAATGGAAAAAATAGAAAAAGGTGAGATTTGCAAGGTTTCTAATGAAAACGAAAGAGTAATTTAATGTATATTGTTTAAATTAAATTCAAATTGCACGGCAAGTTTTTGTCCGCAACCCTCTTTAGTCAGTGGCAACTCGTATAAAAGTATATTTTTAAAGTACTAAAAACACAACAAATCTGGGCTTTTTGTCTTTACTTTAATTTAAGCAGTTAATATTTTTGCCTACTTTTATAAAATTATTCTGTCGGTGTAAATGTCGGTGTATATTGAATATTTGTCGCACAAGTGTTAATATTTAATTAGTGATAAACATGGATTTATATGAATCAAATAAGATTGAATTTAAGGTTAAGTTTACTGATCAACTAGTCAAAGAATTAGTTGCTTTTCTTAATGCTGATGGAGGACAAATCTTTATTGGAATTAATGACCATGCTGAAGTTGTAGGTGCTAGTGAAATTGATAAAACATTCAGAAGTATATCGGATGTAATTACTAGTCAAATTGAACCTTCTCCTTTAGAACTAATTAGTTGTGAGATTAAAATTATGGAAGGACTTCCCGTTATAGTTATTAATATAAAGAGAGGAAGTGCCCCTATTTATTGCATCAAGAAATATGGATTTTCTAGTTTAGGATGTCCTATTAGAGTTGGTTCTACTTGTAGAGAAATGACACATGAACAAATAAATAACAGATATAAAATGCGTTTCTTTAATGATGACTTATTAGTTAGCTCTCCTACTAATTTACGTGATCTTTCATTTTTGACACTTAAAAACTATTACTCAGATATGGGTTATAATCTAAATGACAACACTTTTGAGACTAATTTAAAATTAATCAATGATAAAGGTCAATATAATATGATGGCTGAACTATTGTCTGATGATAGCCGATTCTCATTTATATTTGTTAAATTTGAAGGTGAAAATAAAGCTTCACTTTCCCAAAGAAGTAATTATGGTAATAAGTCTATTTTATTTGCTTATGAACAAATGATGAACCGACTCCAAGCTGAAAATATTTGTGTTTCTGATACAACTACAAGGCCTAGACAAGACAAGTATTTATTTGACTATGATAGCGTTAATGAAGCAGTAGTTAATGCGATTGTGCATAATGATTGGAGTATTTCAGAACCACAAATTTCATTTTTTAGTAATAGATTAGAAATCTTATCTCATGGCGGATTACCTCATAATTTATCAATTGATGAATTCTTTGCAGGGATTAGTAAACCTAGAAACTTAGCTTTAATGAAAATATTTTCTGATTTAGATATTGTTGATCATACAGGTCATGGCATACCTACAATTGTTGAATGTTATGGCAAAGGTATTTTTAACATTCATGATAACTATATTTTAATCACAATTCCTTTTGATGAAGAAGTTACAAATAAGGTTAATGTCGGTGTAAATGTCGGTGTAAATGTCGGTGTAAATGAAACAGAACAAAAGATTCTAGAAGAACTTTTAAAGAATCCGACATTGACTGCAGATAAGCTTTCATTAATGATTAAAAAGAGCAAGAGAACTATCGAACGCTACTTAAAAGTATTACAAGATAAAGGGTATCTTGAAAGAAGTGGTTCAGATAAGACGGGAGTATGGAAAATCATAAAATAGCTGATAAATGCAACAAAATTTCACCATTTGGGAGCGCAGACAAAAACTTGGACTAAATAGAAAGGACAAGTATGCACAAAATAGAAGAAATTAAAAAAGCAT
>JADIMY010000023.1 GCA_017694345.1 Candidatus Onthovivens merdipullorum
AGGGTCTCGTGGGCTCGGAGATGTGTATAAGAGACAGGAAGTTGATAAGCATAAGGATAACCTTTAGTTAGAAAAACTAAAGAACATGCTTCTTTAAAAGGAAGTTTAAAAACTTTTTGATAAGCTTTAGATATATCCAGTAAAAGAAGTGGTTTTAAATATAACTTATAGGAGTTATTTAATAAGTTAAATATTTTATTACTTTTAAAACTTTTAATATCTTTTGGTGAACAAGTAATTAATAGATTAATTGGAAAATTTTGGTTAATTAACTTAATATAAAACTTAAAGAAATCTTTAATTTCTTTAAAGTAAGTTAGATCATCAATAGCAATTAAAACTCTAATATTTTCTTTAACTAATTTAGTTGATATCTTAGTAGCTATTCCTAAGCAATTTTTGTTATTTAAAGAAAGATTAATTTCCTTTTTATCTATATCTAATTTTATTTTAGTTAAAGAGTTAAGTTATAACTCTTTAACTAAATTACTAATGATATCTTTATTACAATTTAAAGAGATAACTAAGTAATTACTTTCATTATTAATATCAGTTAATATTTCTTTAAAAAAAGTAGTTTTACCCATTCCTCTTAATCTGATTATAAAAAATTGAGTATTTAATACTTTAGAGCTAGTTAATATATCGATTACTTCACTAGTTTCATAGATTCTTTTAACCATTAAGTTAGAATTACTATTTAAACTTTTAATAAAAAGAGTGCACATTAATCTAGTAGCATTATAACATAAAGATTTAGTTAATATTTTTAGATCATATCTAGGTAAAATCATTACAATTCATTATATTCCATTATATTTTGTTATATTTCATTATACTTTGTTATACTTTCTAAAAATAAATTTACAAATATAAAGATTTATCTTTGCTATAATCTTATTTAGAGGAAAACGAAGATGAAAGAAAATAAAGAATATTACTATTTAAGTTATAGTGGTGAATATGGTCTTATATATAATTTAATAAAGATAACTTATATAACTAGAGATGATGGTTTTAAATATATTTTAAAACCATCTAAAAGTGTTATTAGTTTATTACCTAAAGAAATAAAAGAATATTTAATAGATCGAATATCTATAAATAAAGAATATAAAGAATTACCATATCTTGATAATATTATTCCTAACTTTTTAAAAGATTTTATTAAAGATGATTTAGATTCATTAAATAATAAAGATTTACTTAAATCTTTAGATTTAAAGAAAGTTAAAACTATTAATAACTTATTTATTAATAGTTTTACTAAAAAAGTAAATATTGATTTAACTAATATATTTACTAAAGAAAATATTACAGGAGTAATTAAAAAGATTTTAAATGAACTAGCTTTAGGAAATAATGTAACTATTAATGAGACTAAGATAAATAATAAAAAAAGAAAAGCAGTCTTTAATACTTTAATGTTTATCTATAATAAATCTATTGAAGCTAATAAACTTAAACAAAAAGAAGGAATTGATAAAGCTAAAATAAGAGGTAAATATAAAGGTCGAATTCCTTCTCCAATAGATTTAGATAAATTTAAAAACGAATATCAAAAAGTCTTAAATAAAGAAATAACCGCTCAAAAAGTGATTAAAAATTTAAATATCAGTAAAGATAAATATTATCGAACGATAAAATTACTTAATAAAAATCTAGATAATATTAAGGAAAAATAAAGATTAAAAATTTTAATATAATTTAAATGATTTTTAGTTGTTTATAGATTATAATATTGTTAATTGGAGGCATTAAGTATGCTTAAAAAAATTAAGAGTTATTTTTTTAAAGAAAATTATGTGTATTTAACTTTACTCAGCTTATTTTATTTATTATGGGGAGTAGTTAGTTTATTTTGTGATTCCTTTAATAGTCTACTAGGCGGATTTAGATCAATTTATGCTAATATCTATCGATTATTTAGAATCCCTTATTTAAATGTAAATACTGCTACTTGGGTTGTTAGTTTATTTTTGATGTTACTTTTATATATATTCTTTGCAGTTTTTGGAATGTATATGATTAAAAAGTTTTTAGTCGATAAAGATAAACCTTCTTATAAAGCATATTTAATATATGGTGGAATATTTGTAGTTATCTCTTTATTACCAGTTTTATTAAGTGTTTTTAGAAATATGCCATTTAATGATGCGTGTCTAGCTTATGTCACTTTTAGTGGTAGTTCATTTTTAATGACTTTAATTACTTTGATCTTTGTTATTCCAATTGTTTTAATTATTTATTTAGTAATCTATGTTTTAGTTAGATATGTCTTTACTAAGAAAAGATTTACTAGTAAAGAAGTTAGTGTTATTAGAAATGATAATGGAAGTAATGAATTAGATAGTGAAGAGGTGACTAACGAAATCTTTGTTGGACTTAAAAATGTTGATAATGAATTTGCTACTGAACTATTTATTGATGATGATGAATCTTTAACTTTAAAAGATATCGCTACGAGATTTAGAAATTACTTAGCCAAAACTCATGAATTATATTTTAGTGAAACGATGATTAGATCTTTTATTAGTAGTTTTGGTGCTAGTAGACTTATCATTTTAGAAGGATTAAGTGGAACTGGAAAATCTAGTTTACCTCGTTATTTTGCTGAATTTATTAATGAAGAAGCTTTCTTTGCTCCAGTTCAAGCGACTTGGAGAGATAGAACTAGTTTACTAGGTTACTATAATGATTTTTCTAAAACCTTTAAAGAAACTGATTTCTTAGTTAGATTATATAGTGCAAGTTATTCACCTAAACACTTAAATATCATGGTTTTAGATGAATTAAATTTAAGTCGAATTGAGTATTATTTTGCTGACTTTTTATCAATTTTAGAATATCCAAGTAATGAATGGAAACTTACTTTGATGCATTTACCTGAAAACTATGTTGCTCCAGTTCATTTAAGTCATGGCGTATTAAATATTCCTGAAAATACTTATTTTGTAGGAACTGCTAATAAAGATGACTCAACCTACTTAATTACTGATAAAGTTTATGATCGTGCAATGGTTCTTGATTTTGAAGACCGTAATGAGCCATTTGAAGTAGTAGGTGATGCTAATCCAATAAATCTATCATTTGATAGATTTACTACTTTATTAAATGAAGCTAAAGAAAACGATGAATATAAATTTACCAAAGAAGATTACGATAAATTCTATAAAATATGCGAATTTACTTATGATACATTTGATATCACTTTTGGTAATCGTATAATGAATCAAATTAAAGACTTTGTTCCTTGTTTTATAGCAACTGGAGGAAGTAAAAACGAAGCTCTTGATTTAATGTTTGCTAAAAAGATTTTAAGAAAACTAGAAGGACATTATGAAAGTTACATTTATAATGGATTAATTAAACTCGAGAGTTTAATTAATAAAGTTTATGGTAAAGGTGAATTTAAAGTAACTGAAAGAGCTATTAATAACTTACTTAAGAAAGTTAAATAATTATTATGATTTCAAAAGCTAATACTAAGTTTTTAAAAGAATTTAATGAATCATTATTTACTAGTTTTAATAGTGAAAAAGTTAATTTTAATGAAATCTTAAATAAGATTAATGATGGAACTATTAAAATTTATTCTAATAAAAACGAAGTTATTAACTATAAATTTATTGATGAAATCTCAAAAGTATGCGAAGAAATTGGTCGAATTATTTCTAAACCTTTAATAAGTGTTAAATATAATGATGAAATAATTAGAGTTGAAGAAGCTAGTTTAATTGATGAAGATTCTATTAGAGAAACAATTAAAGATACCAGTTTATGGACTTATGAAAATGAAGAAGCTAGACCAAAAGAAACTCATACTAAATTTATTTTAGAAGACTATGCAATTTATGAAAATCGTTTTATTAAGTTATTAATCGACCAAATTGAATCTTTAGTTTATTACTATAAAACTAATTTATTTAATAAAATCTCTACTTTAGCGAGTTACTTTAATACTTTAGAATTAGGTTTTACTAAATATAGTGTTTTTAATAATATCAAATTAAACTATATTCAAAATAGAGCTTTACTCGATAAAGGTAATTCTAAATACTATGAAAATTATACAAAAACCCTGCAAATCCTTAATAAAATTAGAAATTTTAAAAGTAGTAGATTATATAAAGAGTGTTCTAAATTACCTGATATTAATAGAAATATTAATTTAACTAATATCATTATGAAAAACTATTCATATAATTATTGTTATAAATATTATGTTAATAGTTTATATAAAGATAAAGATGATACAGAAGAGTTATATTTTAATTACGCTTTAATTAGATTTTTTAGCTCTTTATTTAATAATCACTTTAAATTTTTAAATAAAAAAGATGAATTAATTTTATCTATTGATAATGGTTCACTTAGTTTTAATAAAGTTAATTTAGTTAAAAATGGAGTTTTAGTTTCGCTTAAAAAATTAAATAAAAATTCACTTGAAATGGAAGTAACACTAGATTTTAAGCATTTTAACTTTAAAAAACATAAAGATTTAAAAAATAGAAGAACTAATCTCATTAATTTAATCTTTTTACCAAGTTTAGAAAAGTCTATCTTAGAAGAAGATAACGATACTTATTATGTTTTATTTACTAATAGTGGTATTAATAGTAAACATGTTATTTTACTTAATAATAAGATCGATGAAGATATTACTTTAAATAACTTTATCAATACTTTAGCTTTTTTAATTAGTGGAAGTTATGAAATATATTCAACTAAATGTCCAATATGTGGAAGCGATGATGTTAGTGAAGAAAGTGGTGAATTTACTTGTTCACATTGCGGGGCAATTTATTCATTACTTGAAAATAAAAAGAAAGAATATGTTTACATTAAACACTTTAATGAATAAAGATGCTTTTATATTTAGAGATTAAAAATTTTCAATCTTTCCTCGATGTTAATTTTTCTTTTTTAGCGAGTAATAGTTTAACTAATCACTTAGATCATATTTATAAAATTAATAATAATTTTAGTGCTTTAAAATACGCTTTAATTTTAGGAAGTAATGGTAGTGGTAAATCAACTATTAATAACGCTTTAAAATCACTTATCGATATCTTAATTAATAAGAAAATTAAAGAAAAACAAAAAGATAATTTTAACTATACTCAAAGTGAAAATAAGAAAAAATATTCAAGTTTTAGAGTGTTTTTTAATAAATTAGACAAAATTTATGAATACATTTTAACACTTAATTTTGATAGTCAATTAATAATTAATGAAACACTTAATGAAGTTAGTGATGATATAAAAAATATCTTTATTAATAAAAATAACGGAATAAAATTAAGTGAATATAATGATTTATATAGTGAATTAACTAATAATATTTTAAGTTTAAGTTATCGCTATAATGTAGTTAATTCAGATTTAACTAAAGATATTAATTTAATAACTTTAGAAAACTATTTAAAAAGATATTATGAAATAGATAAATTAAAACTTAGTGATTCTTCAATAGAAGAATTATTAAGTTATTTACCTAGTGTTTATCATAATTTATTAGATAATAAAAACTTAATTAATAAAACTTTAGTTTTGAATTTAGGAGAAAGAGTCTTTTTCTATATAAATAATGTAGTTAAAGAAGTTTTAGTTAAACCAAAAGATTTAGCATTTTATTTAAGATTAAAAGATATGAGTGATGGATTTAGAAGATTATTTTCTATTTGTTTAACTTATTTTATGATGGATAATAAAGTAATTTTTATCGATGAAATAGATAAAAGTTTACATTATTTAATAACTAAAAAATTAATTAATGATTTAATTAATTTTAATATAGATAAATGTAATCAATTATTAATTAGTGCTCACTTTTTAGCTTTATTAAAAGAAGATATCTTTAGAAATGATGAGATATATTTTGTTAATAAATTTAAAGGTAATTCGAAAGTAAATTCTTTAATCGAATATAAAACTAGTA
>JADIMY010000024.1 GCA_017694345.1 Candidatus Onthovivens merdipullorum
GTCTGTATTGCTAACTTCAATGATTTTATTTACAAATGTCCCTTTAAAATTTTCATTAATTTTATTAATTTCTTCTTTTAGATATTCTTTTAAAAACATATTTATATTGTAATAGAAATTAATAAAATTAAATATATAAAGTTTATATTTTAGGAGTTAATAAATCTAATTTAGTTAGTCTTAATCAATATTTTTAAAAAATTAATCATTGTAAAGTAATAATCACTTTTTTATAATAATCTATATTTATGAAAAAGAATTTGCTTATTATTGTCAGTGGTCCTAGTGGTGTAGGAAAAGGAACAGTCGTTAAAATTTTAATGAATGACAAGAGTCTTAATTTGGTCTATTCGATCTCTGCTACAACTAGAAAACCTCGAGCAAATGAAGTTGATGGAAAAGATTACTTTTTTATCGATAGAGAAAAATTTAAAGAATTAATTAATAATGATGAGTTACTTGAATATAGTGAGTTTGTAAATAACTATTATGGAACACCTAAAGGATATATCGATAAATCACTAAAAGAAGGTAAAAATGTTTTACTAGAAATCGAAACTAATGGTGCTCAACAAGTTATGGAAAAAATGAAAGGTAAGGGAGTAATTTCCATTTTTTTACTACCACCTTCAATGTATGAACTCGAAAATAGAATAAAAAATAGAAGAACCGAACCATTAAGTGTTATTAAAGAAAGACTTGATAAAGCTAGGAAAGAATTACAGCTAAAAATTTTATATGATTATAATGTTGTCAATGATACTCCTGAAAATGCTGCAAAAAAAATAGCTGAAATAATTAAAGAAAATTTAATTAAATAAATGTATTTATTAAAAGTTTTAGTTGAAAGAAAAATATTTAATCTCGATAATACATTTTTTTATTTTAGTAATAACGAAGTAAAAGTTGGTGTTAGAGTTAAAGTTAACTTTCATGAGTCAATTTTATTCGGTTTTGTTTTAGAAGTTAATGAAATAACTAAACCTATAAAAGAAATAGAAGAAGAATACGGCTTTGAAATTAAAGAAGTTAATGAAATAATTGAGGATGAACCTATTCTAAATGAAGAATTAATGAAACTTGGAGTAGTTTTAGCGAAAAAATATTTCGCACCTTTAATTAGTGTTTATCAAACTTTTCTTCCTTCAACTTTAAGACCTAAAAATTTAAAAAATATTTCTAAGATATCTTATTCATATTTTTATATTGTTCATAAAGATAAAATTAATTTCAAAATTAATAGGTTTCAAGAAAAAATCCTTGCAAAATTCAATTATTTTTCTAAAATTCCTAAAAAAGAAATAGCTAACACTAAAGCGTTAAATGATTTAATTTCTAAAGGTGTTATTGCGTTAGTTAAAGAAGAAAAATATCGTTATGAAATAAAAAAGATTTTTGATTATGAGCATGCAATAAATTTAAGTTCTGAACAAAATAATATATTTAACGAAATACTTAATTCTAATTTTTTAACTTATTTACTATATGGAATTACTGGAAGTGGCAAAACTGAAATTTATATAAAGTTAATTGAAGATGCTTTATTAAAAAATAAAACTTCATTAATTTTAGTTCCAGAAATTGCTTTAACTCCTTTAATGATCTCACGAATTATTTCTTATTTTGATAAAGATTTAGTGTCTGTTTTACATTCTTCTTTAACTGAGAATCAAAAATACGATGAATATAGAAAAATTTCTAGTGGAAAATCAAAAATCGTTATTGGAACAAGAAGTGCAATTTTTGCTCCTTTAACTGATATTGGTTATATCATTATCGATGAAGAAAATAGCGATACTTATAAAGAAGAAAGTTTATTACCTTACCAAGCTAGAGATGTTGCTCAAATTAGAGCTAAATATTATGGTGGAAAAGTAATTTTAGGGAGTGCTACACCTTCAATTGAATCAATGGCAAAAGCTAAAAATGGAATATATAAACTTTTAGAATTAAAAACTAGATTTAATAAAAGCGAATTACCTTTAATAAAGGTAGTCGACCGAAAAGACTTTAATAACTATTCAGCTAAAAGTAGTATCTTTTCCTTATTTTTAATTAACACAATTAAAGATAGACTTTCTAAAAATGAGCAAGTTATTCTTTTTATTAATAATAGAGGTTATGGAAGAAGTTTTTATTGTAGAGAATGTGGATATGTATTTCGCTGTCCTAAATGTGGATCAACTTTAGTTTATCATAAAGAAGATAATACTTTGAGATGTCATCATTGCGAATATAAAGAAAGTAAACCTACTAATTGTCCTCGTTGTAATTCGAAATATTTAAGCTATTTGTCTTATGGAATTGAAAAGGTAGAAGAAGATTTTAAAAAAATATTTAATGTACCTTATGCTGTACTTGATGGTGATAGAACTTCAAAAACCTTGCAAATCTCTAGTATTTTATCTAAATTTGCTAAAAAAGAAGTTAATGTTTTAATAGGAACACAAATTATTAGTAAAGGTCACGATTTTAAAGATGTGACTTTAGTAGGTGTGATTAATGCTGATAGTTTACTTACTTATCCTTCATTTATAGCTCATGAAAACACTTTTTGTTTATTAACTCAAACAATTGGTCGAGCAGGAAGAAGTGATAAAAAAGGCGAAGCAATTATTCAAACTTCTTTTTTAAACGATTATGCAATTAAAAACGCTTTAAATAACGATTATGAAAAATTTTATGAAGAAGAAATTAAAGAAAGAAAAAAACTTAATAACCCACCATTTACTAACATCTTATCAATTGGTTTATCTTCTAAAAAAAGCGATTTATTAAAAGATTGCATTTACGATATTTATAATTCACTTTTAATTTCAAATTTAAAAGCGATTATTTTTTCACCAACTAATGAATCTTTCTTTAAGAATACCTTTACAAGAAAAATTTTTATTAAATATAAAACGATCACAGATATTGAAAATAAAATACTCGACATTATTGATACTTATAAATCAAAAAGTGAAGTCCAAATTAGAATAAATATTAGTCCACTTGATTTTTAAAAT
>JADIMY010000025.1 GCA_017694345.1 Candidatus Onthovivens merdipullorum
CTAATAATCCTCTTTGTTCAAAATTATAAATAACACTTCCTAAATGTCCACCTTTTCTAGTGACAGCTGTTCTAACATTAACTAAAGCTCTATTAACATTATCAGTTAAAGTATCGATAATTAAATAAGAATTACCTGGTCCAAAAGCTTCATATCTTCCTTCGATATAGTTAGTAGCATCGCCACCTTGAGCTTTTTTAATTGCTCTTTCAATAACATCTTTTGGACATACTTTACGATATTTTTCAATAGCACTTCTTAAAGCAAGGTTACTTTCAGGGTCAGGAACACCTCTTTTTGCAGCCATATAAATTTCTTTACTAGCACGCATATTTGCAGCACTTTTTTGTTTTGCTGTTGCTGCCATTGCAGCTTGTCTAACCTCGAAATGTCTACCCATAACTAAAAAACTCCTTTAAATCTATCTTATTCTAATACTTTAAAGCTTAAATGTTAATTATAAATTTATTCAATGGAGGTAAGTGTGTAATCATAGTCTTTTTATTTTACAAATTTAATCTTTGAACTTTCAATAACTTTAAATTCATTAATTACTTCTTTAAATGTCTTTGTAAAATTATCAAAAATGATAGCTTACAAAAAATTATCGATTGATTCATCAAAGTTCAATGAAGGCTTAAAAATATAAAAACTATCTCCAGGTTGAGGAAGACCACCTAAAGTAAATGTTTGAACATAATAACCGTCTTTATAAACAAAGTTAGTCTTTTGCATAGTTAAATAAGGAGCATTTGTTCTAAAATCAAAGTATTTTTTAAAAATATAAATATCACTTTTGTAAGTAAAAGCTAGTTCCTTATCTTTAATACTCTTTTTAAATTCCTCCCAAAATTAAAACGATTTCTTATATTTTTTTGATTATTTCAGCACAATTTCATGGGTAAGAGAATATCTTTGTCTTTCTTTTGTGCAATTAAAATTATCAAGATAAATATAAAATTGTTGATTTATATTATCGTAATAAAAATATGACGGATTATGTTCTAATATATTGATGATTATTTTAAGTCTATTTTCATTACGCATTATTTTATCTTTCGCATAAATAACTTTTATATTCATCCTTTTTATTAAAAGATCAAGATCAATAGGTAACTGATTGATGTTATAGTCTACTAATAGTTGACTAATTGATCGTTTAATTTCTTCATATCGTGTACTCTTTAGTTTCATCAATTAATCATTATCCTCCAAAATGAATTTGATAAGTTCAATTTTTTCTTCTTCTGTTAACGATTTTTTTCCTCTTGCTAGTACTAACTTTATATTTGCTAAATTTAAATTTTCTTTCTTTTCCTCTCCTAGCAAATAGTCAGTAGTAACGCCTAGTGCTTTAGCAATATTTACAAGTACATCAATTCGAGGTGTTCTCTCATCATTTAAATACTTAGAAATTGAACTTTCTGTGATGTTTGTCAGTAATGAAAGCTGTTTTTGATTTATATTTTTCTCTTTCATACAAAATTTGATTCTTTCATTTAAACTCATACTTGCTCTCCTTACTTGCCAATATTAAAATTTAAAAAAATAAATTGACAATATTAAAATAATATAATCACAAAATTAAATATTTTTTTACTAATTTACTACTATATCTATACTAAAAAACTACTAAAAAATATAAAAATTTATTTATAGATTGATATTAGCCTAATTTTTTCTATAATCTTTTATATGAAGAAACTAAATTTAATAAATACAATTCTTGTCTCGATTCTATTAATTTTTGGATTTATTTTAAGTTATTCCTTTAATTTGTATTATCCTTTTGGACATTTAGATCTATTTAGCTCTGGTTATATATTAATAGAATTATTAAAAATTAGTGGATTTTTATTATTACCTTTAGGAATTTATTATAATCATAAGACTTCTAGAAATATCTCTAAGCTATTATTTCCTATAATTTGCACTTTATCACTAATATTAAATACTTCTATTTTCTTTAGTTTAGATAAAAACAGTTTACCTTTTCCTAATTCTAATAACTTAGATATAGAAACTATTGGAATATATAATGAAATTAACCAATTTATTCCTAAATATATAATAAATTCTTTATTTATTATCATTAATCTATTAATGATTATATCTTCAATAATAGTTTTTATTGAAGATAAATATGAAACAAATGATCTAAAATCATTTGTCTATCTACCTTTAGTTATATTACTTACTTTACCTTTAAATATATTTGCTACTTTTGTTAGTAAATTATCTACTAATACTTACAGCATCATTAGATTTGATAATTTTACAATATGGCATTTTTTAATGTTTATTTTATTAATTTGCATTACTTTATTAACTTATTCATATTTGAAAAAGAAAGATTACGACACTCAAGTTCTATATCTAAGAGCTTTAGCAATCGTTATGATGATCCACTACTTTTCAAAAGATTCTCTAGTAATTGGAGATGGATATAATGTCTATAACTTAGTATTTTCTACTATTCCTTTCTTTATTTGTGATATTGGTAAGTTTATTGTTGTTTTAGCTTTATTTACTAAAAAGAAAGTGTTTTATGACATCGCTTATTTTGTTCATAGTGCTGGGGCTTTAACTGTTTTCTTTTATTTTGGTAAAACTGGAACCCATAATTATGGAACAATTTTGTCATATTCCTACTTATATTTTGTTTTAACTCATTTATTACTATTTATGTTATCAGTTTTACCAGTAATGCTTAAACATACTTCATTTAAATTTAAAGATGTAAAAATTCCAATTATTTATTATGGTGTAGTGATATTAATCTCTACTTTTACTAGCGTTGGTATCACTAATTTAATGGCTAATTATATCGATAGTAATGGAAACTCATTAGATTTTATTTATTTACCAAATTATGCTTTTACACAAATTTGTCCTTTACCAGTTATCTTTCCTACCTTTATGAATATTAAAATTGGAATATGCGAAGTAAATTTCTTTTATGAAATAGTTTTATATATCGCCTATATTTGTATTTTCTTTGCTTTTTATATTTTTCAATATTTTGCTCCTAAAGGAGTAAAATATTTAAAACTTAAATTGTTTAAATCATAAAATTTTATTTACTTAACCTTAAAAACACATTAATATTAATAAGCGTTAAGCCTAAAAACCTAAGGGGGTATGGTGGAATTGGTAGACACGCAAGACTTAGAATCTTGTGCTTAACGGCGTAGGAGTTCAAGTCTCCTTACCCCCACCATCTTATAACTAACATTTTGATACAAAGCAAGGGTCTCAAAATGAACGATATTTGCTCGAGAAATCGGGCATTTTTTCATTTCAAGCGTTTTTCTAGTAGATGGAAATTGGTTCGAACTGAGAAATTTTTAATAGAAAGACGGAAGCCTATAAAAAAATGCCTTTAATTTTATCATTTTAATATTTTCTTACATCGATTACTATTTTAGCAAAAAAATATAGTTTCGGTGATAAAAATGCAATGACATTAGGAGTGACAAATGCAGTGACATTTGTTATAATATTCCTAGGAGGATGCAGAATGAATTTTGGCGAAGAAAGCGAAATCTTAGAATTTAAAGAATCAACTTCTGAATTGCATCAAGCGATTGAATCGATTGGAGCTATTTTGAATAAACATGGTTATGGAAAAGTATTATTTGGAGTTTTCGATAATGGTGAATTGAAAGGACAAGTAATTTCAGACTCGACTATTAGAAATCTTTCTGATTCAATCTTGAGAGATATCGAACCAAGGATTATTCCTACAGTTGAACGAATTGCATATGAAAACAAAGAAATTATAGAAGTTTCTTTCTATGGAAATCATAGACCCTATTCTGCTTTTGGTAGGTTTTTAATTCGTGTTGGGACTCAAAATAGACATATGACAAGAAACGAACTTATAAAATTAATCAAAGAGGAGGATTATTCAAATAGTTGGGAAAAAGAAAAATCATCCATTGCGATTGAAGATATCGATGATGATGCTTTAAAAGAATATTATTGCGAAGCTGTTAATTGTGGAAGACTTGCACTTGATAAATATGATAAAAAGCAATTGTTAACAATTTTAGATTTATTTCACAATGGGGTTATGAATAACGCCGCAAATATTCTTTTTGGTAAAAAAGCAAATATCTCGCTTAAATTAGCTTGTTTTGCAACAGATAGCAAAATTACTTTTACTGATTTAAAAGTAATTAAAGGAAATATTTATAATTTGATTCGTGAAGGCTTGACTTATATTCTTAACCATATTAACTGGGATATTGAAATAGGCTTGGTTAGAAAAGAAACTCCAGAAATTCCGCTAAGGGCAATAAGAGAAATTTTGATAAATGCTTTTGCTCATGCAATCTATAATCCAACTCCAGAAATCGAAATAAATATTCATCCAAATAAAATAACGATATTTAATCCTGGTTCTTTTCCTGATGGATTAACACCAAATGATTTTATTGAGAAAGATCTTTCCTCGATTAAAAGAAACCCAATTATTTTAGATGTTTTATATAGATGTAAAGATGTTGAAAAATCTGGAACCGGTTTCAAAAGAATGAATGATTCATGTTCTGAAA
>JADIMY010000026.1 GCA_017694345.1 Candidatus Onthovivens merdipullorum
CTTTTTTATCTACTTTAATTATAAAGATAGTTAATTTCTGTGAACTGAAATGAACTAAAAAATATAAAAATAAAATAATTGAGATTTGCAAGGTTTTCAAAAAAAATAGATAACTTTTAGGCACTTTTAAATAAGCGAAAATTTAATGCGAAGCAAGGATAAACAAAATAAATAGTGACATAAAATCGTGGTTGGGGTGATTCTAGTGTGGCAGATGGATATAAAACATATACTTTAGAAGTTACCTTGGATAATTATGATGATTTATCTAGTTCTAGTGGTGTTTATAGTTTTACTCCTATTTCTTTAGGTAATAATGCTGATGGTTCTAATGCTTTATTTACTTATAACGAAAATAAACCTGATACTTATGCTGAGTGGCAAGCTATGGTTAAGCACATAAAAGGTGAAAGCGAAACTACAGATGAACAATTAGTTAAAATTTCATATAAAGCTGAAGTAGTTCCTGCGGCTTAATAATTTTTAAAAGCTTTAGATTTAACATAAATAATTATTTAAAATGAATGGGCAAGAGACACCAGGAATAATTGCTTTTTATGTTTCAATGTGCGTAATCATTGGATTTGCAATTGTTTTTAGTGTCCTTTTTGCTCTATATGGACATTATAAAATTAAAAATATTAAGCATGGTCACAAAAATGTCGTAATTGAAAAAGTTTTAAAAAAGAAATATAAGAAAATATTAAATAATCCTAAAAAAGAATTAGATGATATAAGAAATAGAAACGATGGATATAGTTATTAACTACTTTCTTTTATTAAAAACCTTGTAAAACTTTATTATTTTTATTGAAATATATTATATTAAATTACTGTTATTCTTTTTTAATGTCCAATTTCTTATTTTTTAAATACTAATTATTAATTAAATAATATAAAATAAATGAAAAATAGATGGAGATAATCACTATGGATGAAGAAAGATATGATGCGGTTGTAATAGGCTCTGGAAATGGAGGACTTATTGCAGCTTTAAGACTTGCTAAATCTAATAAAAAGGTGTTACTTGTTGAAAGACACATTTTACCAGGAGGTTTTGCAACAGGTTTTAGTAGAGGAAGATTTTATTTTGAAGCTTCACTTCACGAACTTTGCGAACTCGGTAATAAAGATAACTATGGAACTTTATATGAATTATTTAATGAACTAGGAGTTTATGACAAAATTAATTTTGTAGATGTTCCTGAAGCATTTAAAGTAATAAATAGTAAAACTAAAGAAAGTTATGAAATGCCTTTTGGTATCGATAACTTTATAAATAAGATGGAAGAATATGTTCCAGGTTCAAAAAAATCTGTTAATACATTTTTTGCTCTTGGTAAAGAGATTAAAGAAGCAACTCGCTATTTAAATGAATGTAGAGGAAAACCAGATACTAAAGTATTAATGAAAAAGTATCCTAATTTTATGAGGGTTGCAGTTTATGATACTGATACTGTGTTAAATGCTATAAAAATGCCTAAAAAAGCTCAAGAAATTATAAGTACTTATTGGTCTTATTTAGGCACACCAACTGATGAACTTGGTTTTGTTCATTATTGCATTATGGTTTATTTATATATTTCTTTAAAAGCCCAGATTCCTTTAAAAAGATCTCACGAGATTAGTTCTATTTTAGTTAAAGAAATAGAAGATAGTGGTGGCACAGTTTATTTTGGAGATGGAATTAAAGAAATTATTTTTGAAAATAAAGAAATTAGTGGAGTTATTTTAGATAGTGGTAAAAAAATCTTAACTAAACATATTATTTCTAATGCTTCACCAAGTGATGTTTATTTAAATATGATTAAAGATAAAACTTTAATTCCAGAAGAACAACTTAAACTATGTAGTTTCAGAAAGCTATCTGGTAGAGGTTTATCGATCTTTTTAGGATTAAATAAATCAAAAGAAGAACTTGGTCTTAATAATTATAGTTATTTTATCTATGATAGTTTAAATTCTCGAGAAGCTTTTGAGCATATGAAAGGCTTAGATAATTATTCACAAGTGGCAGTAGTTTTAAATAATGCAATAAGCGATGCTTCTCCTAAAGGAACAACTATACTTTATATAACTTCATTATATTTTAGTGATATCTTTGATAAAACTATTGATGAATCTAATTACTTTAAGTTAAAAGAAAGATTAGCAAATGGCTTTATTACTCGATTTGAAGAAGCTACTAATAGTAAAATTAGAGATTCTATCGAAGAAATAGAAGTTGCTACACCTTTAACTTATGCTAGATATACGAGTGCTTTAGATGGATCAATTTATGGATATTACACCGCTAACTTAGATAATATGATGGCTAGATTAACTACGATGTATGATGAAAAGATTCTTAAAGGACTGAGATTTTGTGGAGGTCACGCTATGAGAAGTAGTGGTTATAGTTCTTCTTATTTATCAGGTGATTTAGCTGCAAAACTAACTTTAGGTGATTTAAAGGAGGATAAATGATATGAAAGTAAAAGTTTCTTTCTTTGGTTTAAGCGATATGCTTAAATTTAAAAATTTAAAAAAGAATCGTTTAGAAGCAATTGATAATACAAAAATCGAACCTTTAAAAAACTATAAAGTTAATGAATTAGCTTCTTATTATCATCCGGTTAAGCAATATTTAATTATTAAAGATATTATTAGTGAAAATAGTGATGTAAAAAGTTTTATTTTAGTTCCTGATGTTGATAAAGGAACTAAAAAACTTGCTTATTTTAAAGCAGGTAGCTATTTATCTATATATGTAAACACAAATGATAGTGTAGCGAGTAGAGCTTATGCTATATCTTCTTCACCAAATGACTCCTTAAATGGTTTTTATAGAATTACTATTAAAAGAAAACAAGGCGGGTATTTATCTAATTATTTGTTAGATAAGGCTAAAGTAGGAGAAAAGTTATATTCAACTGATCCTAGTGGGTTTTTAACTTTTTCAAGTATTAGAGATGCTAAAAATGTTATTGCTTTAGCTGGAGGAACTGGAATTACTCCATTTTTAAGCATGGCTAAAGCAATAAAAGAAGTTAGTGAAGATTTTAATTTAACTATTTTATATGGTGTTAATAAAATAAGCGACATTATTTTAAAAGATGAACTAGATGAAATAGCTAAATCTACTAACAAAGTAAAAGTAATTTATGTTATTAGAGATGAGGAAATAGAAGGATGTGAAAGAGGATTACTTTACGCTGAAACAATTAAAAAATATGTACCAGTTAATGAAAAATATAGCATTTTTATTTCTGGTCCTAACCCTATGTTTGACTTTTTAAATGAAGAACTTAAAAAGCTAAACTTAGAATCTAAATATATAAGAATGGAAAAATCTCCTATGAGTCTTCCTTTAGAAAGAAAAGAATATAAACTTAAGGTACATTTAGAAAACGAAATTTATAATTTAGTTTCTTATGGAGATGAAACAGTTTTAAATGCTTTAGAAAAAGCAAATATTCCTATTAGAACAAAGTGTCATTTAGGTGGCTGTGGTTATTGTAGAAGTAGAATAATTAGTGGAAATATATCAACCACTAAATTAAATAAACAAAATCCAGTTGATAAAGAACTTAACTTTTTCCATCCATGCTGCTCTTACCCTACAAGCGATTTAGAGATTGAAGTTTATAAATATTAAAAATAGTTGAGTTTTGCAAGGTTTTTGTTTGAATTCATTGATTTATTTACTTTTTAAGAAATTTACAATAGATTTAAAATTGTTAATTCGCGTTATTTTTAAGAAAATTCGTTGTTAATTTACGTTGTTTTTTTTAAAAACATTGTTAAAAAACGTTGTGTCCGTTTTAGTTATGAAAGATTTGATATTAAAAAGAGATGTTGATAAATATTTAAATAAATGGATTTTAGATCTAAAACGAAAGTCATTACTAATAGATGGTGCTAATAGAGTTGGTAAAACAACTTCAATGTTTTCTGTTTGCAAAAAATTTAAAAGTTAAACTTATCTAATTTTATTCTTTAAATTCTTCTTTTGGGTTAGCTAAGAATTCTAAATCTTTAAAGATAATTTTCTTAGTTTTTCCAGGTAAAGAAGTAGATAGACTTAATGTATCAATATATTTAAAACCAAGTTTATGATATAACTTTAATGCTTTAACATTATTTATAGATACTTCGATTTGAACACGAGGATTACCTTTTTCTAATATAGATTTCATCGCTTCTTTAATAGCAAAAGATCCTAAACCCTTGTCTCTAAATTCTTTTTTAATAAACAAATATTCAATATTATTAACATAACCATATTTATCATAGGCAAAAATAAATCCAGCAACTTCATCTTTATATAAAATAAGCCTTGCAAATGATTTAGGTGAAAGCATTCTACCAATATCTTCTAAAATATCTTGATCACTAGCTTCGTAGAGTTGGGTAGACCAAAAATCTTTTAACATTATTGATAATGTAGATATGAATTTTAATTCGATTTTTCTTAATGATTTGTTCATACTGAAATTATAAATGACTGTTTAGTCAATGTCAATTATTAAAAAAATAGTTTAGATTTGTAGGCTTTTTAAAGATATTCTATAGGTAAAGCCACTAAATTATCTCTTAAATAGACAGGATTATCTACTAAACAAGCTATTGTCCCCATACCTCTTTCTTTATCTTTAACTTTATCTAGTACTCTAAAAGATTTAGTCATAATTGTTTTTGGATTACTTGTCTTTTTTATTTCAATTGGATAAAGCTTGCGACCATAATCAATTACTAAATCTATTTCGTTTTCTTTTGTTTCTTTATCTTCTTGAAGTTTATCCTTACCTCTATAAAAGAACAAATAATCTTCAGGGTTAAGTCCTGAATTTGAAAAAGATTTAACAATTTCATTTATCACGAATGTCTCAAATATTTGCCCACTAAAATTACCGAGTTCTAAAGTTTCTTTAGTAAGCCAACTTGTTAAATACGACGCTAAGCCTGTATCTTTAAAGTATATTTTTGGTGTCTTGATTGCTCTAGATAAATGGGAATTTGTATAAGGCTTTAGTAAGAAAATGATATTTGTTTTTTCTAAAACAGACATCCGTTGCTTAATTGTTTTAACATCCTGTTCAACTTCACTCGCAATAGATTGATAATTCAAAAGTTGTCCAGTACGCGAAGCAACACAAACTAAGAACTTTCTAAAAGCTAAAGCATCTTGTATTTTAATAATATCGTAAACATCTCTTTCTAAGTATGTTACAACATAATCACGATAGTATTGTTCACTTGAAATTTCTTGATTTTCATATAATCTTGGATAAAATCCTCTAAAAATATAGTTATAAATGTCGTTATATTTTTTAACTAAAGGAGCATTGTTTTTAATATAATCGAAGCTTGGAAGAAAAACATTTAAATTGTCAACATTAAAAATTTCTCTCATCGATAAGGTCTCAAGCTGAAATATAGAAGTTTGCCCGACTAATGTATCTGTTAAACCTTGCATTAGCCTCCGCTTTTGTGAGCCAGAAAAGATATATTGCGAATCTTTAGTTGTATTATCTAATTTAACTTTAATTTGGGAAAATATATCTGGTGCTTTTTGAATTTCATCGATAAAAAGAGGAGTTCCATACGATTTAAGCAACAAAGCTGGATCAGTCTTAGCCATCTCTAATGTTAAAGAATCTAGTAAATTTATTTTTTTAACTTCTGGGAAAGCATTTGTAATTAATGTACTTTTACCAACTTGTCTAGCTCCTGTTAAAGTAATGCTTTTGTAATTTTTAAAACTTCCAACTAATAAATTTTCTATCTGTCTTTTAATATAGCTCATAATTATCCCTAAATATATTTTAATAATCTCATTTTAAAATTCAAGAAATATCGACTAATCATCCAGTCTAATGGTGGTTTAGTCGAAATATTAATTTTCATGAAAAACGGCATCTCCATCGAGTAACTTTGACAGCTCTTACCAAATAATAATTTATCTAATCATCATTCAATCATTTAAAAGTAATATAATAAAATAATAAATATGGCGATTTTTAAAATGAAAAAAGTATTTATGATGGCCTTTTGGAAACAAAATTTTATTTAGGAAACAACGAATTATTTGTAGATATTGTAAAGAAAAAAATAAAAGAAAATCTTGCTGCTGGATTAATTTCTTTTTTATAAAGATATTACGACTAATATTATTAACTTTACACGAATCTTTTTTGGAAAATTCAGAAGAAGTAATTAATAAATAAGTAAATAGTTCTTTTTAGGTTAATAAAAAAATAGTTCTTGATAGATTATATTTTTATAAACTTAAAAAATTTTAAATGGTTATATGAGCCTAAACAATATGTAATTAAAGAAGATGAAGTAGAGGTCATTAGTGAACCTCATACTGATATGTGGGAGAGAACTTACTATCATTTTTGTAATAATAATGCTCCAAGGTTTTTATTCGAAACAGAAAAAAATATTTTAGTTTTGTAGTTAAAACTTCTTTTAAAGAATCACATCATCGTTTTGATCAATGCGGAATCATTGTTTATTTTGATAAAGAAAATTGGTTAAAAGCTTCTTGTGAATATGAAAATAAAGAGTTTTCACATTTAGGTAGTGTAGTTACAAATAATGGTTATTCCGATTGGTCTACTACGGAAATAGGTAGTGATATTAAAGAAATATATTACGATTAAGTAGAAGAGAAGATGATTATAAGATTGAATATTTTTTTGACGGAATTAATTTAAACAAATAAGAATTGTTCATCTATTTAAAGTAAATGACATTATTAGATTAGGAATATATGTAGCATCTCCTGAAGAATCTAGTTTCAAAGCTAAATTTAGTGAATTTAGCTTTAGAGAATATAAGTGGATGTCTCACGATGGACAAAAACCTGATTATTAAGTTTTAGATTTATCTTTAAAATAAGATATTAAAATTAAAATTATAGAAGCAATAATTATTGATATAATACTCACTAAAAACATTGTAAGTATATTTATATTTTGATTAAAAAAGCTCATGTTTACATCAAATGAGTTAGCAATTGCATTAACTATTTCATTTGGTAAATCTTTTTCCATAGCATTTAATACACTATTTAAAAATCCTTTTCTAAATAAAATAGTAGAATAAGTGCCTGGTAAAAATGATGTAAAGATTTTAAAAAATTCACCCATCGAATCAATTGGCATATAAGCTCCACATATAAACCCATATAAAGCACTAAGTAAAGTACAAATTCCACTCACTACGCCTTGAGATTTTGTAAAGCTCCATATAATATTTGCAATTAAAGTTGCAAATAAAGAAGTTAATAATATATTTGCGATTATTAATAAAATATCTATAAAGTTTAGATAAAATCCTATAATACTTAAATAAATTAAGCCTATTATTAGTAAGATAAAACAAACAATTAATGTTGCAATGTAATTAGAAAAAACATAGGCAAAAGTAATTAATGATTTATTTACTGGAGTAACTTTAAAATCTATATCAGCTTTTGATATTTTATCGAGTGTCATTATTCCAGAACAAAAAGAAACAGTGACACAAGAAGTTGCTAAAACACTAGATAATAACCATCCTCCACTAAAAGCATTTAATAATTTATTACTAATAGAAAATTCACCAACTATATTTAATATTGTATCTTCATATGTTGTTTTTAAGAATGTAATAAACAAAACTAATAAAATCATCGGAGTGATCAAGGAAACTAAAAAGACCATTTTATCTTTAAAATAAATCTTAATGTCTCTAAGTGTTAAGTAATATAATTGTAATAACCTTTGTTTCATATTTTTTCTAAGTCTTTGCCTGTAGCATTTAAAAATACATCATCCATCGTTCCTTTTATAATTTCTAAATCTTCAATATCGTTTGAATGATTTAAAATAAACTCTTTAGCTTCATTTGTTGAACTTAATTTAATTTCTATAATACCGTTATTAATTTTATAATTTAAGTCGCTTTTTAATAAAAAAGCCTGCAAATCTTTACTATATTTGTAGATTTTTAAATAATCATTTGCGTATTTTTCTTTTAAATAAGCAGGTGTTCCTTCAGTTACGATATTACCATTATCAATAATCACTACATAATTTGCTCTAGTTGCTTCCTCCATATAGTGAGTTGTTAGTAATACTGTTAAGCCATTAGTAGCTCTTAACTCTTCAATTAAACCCCAAACTATCTTACGAGTTTTAGGATCAAGTCCAGTTGTCGGTTCATCCAAAATTAAAATCTTAGGATGATGAATTAAAGCTCTGACAATATCTATTTTTCTTTTTTGACCACCACTAAGTTTTCCAACTGGCTTTTTTAATATATCTTTTAATTCAAATCTATTTATAAAAAAATTTAATCTCTCATTAAATTCACTTTTAGAAAGACTATAAAGCATTGCTCGATATTTTAAGTTTTCATAGACATTGAGTTTAGAATCTAGTATTGAAGATTGGAAAACTATTCCGATATTAGTTAATATTTTCATTGTTTCATTTACATTATGACCATCAATAAAGCATTCTCCACTATCTTTTTTAAGTATCCCAGTAAGAATATTAATAGTAGTGCTTTTTCCTGCACCATTTACACCTAAAAAAGCAAATAATTCGCCTCTTTTAACTTTGAATGAAATTCCATTTACAGCTTTTACATAATTAAAACTTTTATGTAAATTTTTGATTTCAATTATATTCTCACTCATGAAGTTATTTTAACATTAAGAATATAAGTTGAACAATCTATTTTGTTCAAATATATGTAAATTAATGTAAATTTTAATTTACTTATAAATATGCAAAATATAGTTTAATTGTTTTTGCAACTCAGATTACTTACTAGCATTAAGATTAGTTCCTAATGAAAGAATAATAATATAATGCTAACCAATTATAATTTTTCCAAATGTGTTTTAGATAAAAGGTCAACTAGAATCCAATTTTTATCTTTTTCAAAAAATGAGTAAATCGATGGTAGAAGCACTGTTTTGCTTGATCCTCTATCATCTAATAAAATAAAAGTATTAATTGTATTTTTTGGTTCTTTAAAATAAAGCAAAATTTTTGTAAATTCTACAGTACTTTTAATTAATTTATGGCAAGTGTAGAATCAATTGTAAAATATAATAAAAAAGCATTACTTAAATTAGAAGTTCGTAAGAAATATTTTTTGCTTTTAGAGGAAAATAATGGAAGTTAAATATTTTCAAAATTTAATTGATGGAACATGTAAGAAATTAACGGTTTATTATTTTAGTCTGGCTTGTATAAACCACTTTTAAAAACAAAAACTCTTCTAATCTCAACTATTTTTTAGTATTTTCTTTCAAAAGCTTCTTTTTTGTAGTGTAATATGTATAAACATTATTTAAATATTCTTTTTGATCTAAAGTTAATAAAGATAAAGGTACATCAACACATTCTTTATTATTTATACCGATTGTACAAAAATATTTACTGACTTCTAAATAATTAACAATTCCAGAATATCGAACATTAATATTTCTTTTAATTCCAGTAATTTTAATATAGTAATCATCATTATATTCATTAAGTGTTACAGTTATTTTTCCTTTAAATCCTTTATTTTTACCTCTACTAAAAGGTAAAAATAAACAAGAGATAAATAATATAATCGCAGCAATAAAACCAAGAGAAACAATTATTGATATAAATGTATTATGCTTATCAAACCATGTAGCAAATATATAAACTAAAATACAAGCAAGTAGAAATATACCAATAGTAAAATTTAGATTATGAAAAAATCTTTCTCTTAGATAGTGTTTGTATTTAGGATCAAAAATAATTTTAATTTCCATAGAACTATTTTATATGAATAATGATATTTTAAAAATAATTATGTGCAAATATAAAATAAATAAATTTTCTGATTGTTATGTTTCTTTAATTATTTTTTTATTTCAAAAAAAGAAAAGTGTGATAGAAACAGTTTTTTAACAATTTTGGAAAATAAAATTCTAGAAAATTGTAGTCCCTTTTATGATAATTAGTTAAATGTAATTAATTGCAAAATTTATAGTAGATATCAATGAATTCTTTTATAATTTATTAGTAGGCTTATGCTTAAATTAGATAAGATTAAATGAAGAGAATCCCATCATTAAATAAAAAATTAACATATGTTTTATCTATAATATTTGTTATTTTAATAATTTTAGTTGGAATATTAAATAAAATATATTTTGATAGTATTCCAGTGTTATTAA
>JADIMY010000027.1 GCA_017694345.1 Candidatus Onthovivens merdipullorum
TTCTCATACTTTAAATTTAATTGGTTATCATATCGATGAAGGAATCGATGCTTTAGGTAATTACTTAGATTCTTGTATTAGAGCAAATGTAAAAAATGTAAAAATAATCCATGGATTTGGAACAGGGAAACTAAAAGAAGCCATTCATTCATATTTGAAAAAGAATAAATTTGTTAAAGAATTTAGATTATGTAATGAATTAGAAGGTGGTAGCGGTGCTACGATGGTAACTTTAAAATGAACGACCGAATAAAAGAAGATATTTTACTTTTACCTGATAAACCAGGTTGCTATCAAATGTTTAATAGCGATAACGAAATTATTTATATTGGTAAAGCTAAAAATTTAAAGAAAAGAGTCTCTCAATATTTTTTAAGAAGCCAAAGTGGTAAAACTTTTGCAATGGTAAGTCATGTTGCTTATTTCAAAATAATTATAACCAAAACTGAAAAAGAAGCTTTTATATTAGAAATGAACCTAATTCAAAAGTATTTACCTCGCTATAATATTTTATTGAAAGACGATAAACACTACCCTTATATTGCTTTACATAAAGTAAAAGATCCTTATATTTCAATCGCAAGGAATTTAAAAGATAAAAAATGCGAATATTTTGGACCTTTTCCTTTATCGACTAATGCTTATGAAATGGTTAATTTATTAAATAAACTTTTTCCTTTAAGAAAATGTCAACATGTTCCAAACACCCCATGTTTATATTATCATTTAGGGCAATGTCTAGCTCCTTGTATAAATAAAATAAGTGATGAACAATACGATGAAATATTTAATAAAATTAAAAAATTTCTCCGTGGAGATAATAAAGAAATATTAAAAGAAATAGAAGAAAAAATTAAAAATTATAGTGATAAATTAGATTTTGAAAATGCTAATGAATTAAAAAAATTTTATGATGCAATAAAGCACATTAATGATAAACAAAATGTTGAACTTAACGATAAAATTGATAGAGATATCTTTGGATTTAATACTCGAGATAATTATGTCTCATTATCTAATTTTATTTATCGTAAAGGAATTTTAATCGGCAAAAGAAATTTCGTTTACGAAATAATTGGTGAATTAAATGAATTTGTCGCTTCTTTGATATATCAATACTATAATTACAATACTTTACCTGCTGAAATTGTAATTGGAAACGAAGATTTAAAAGACCGACTAAGCGAAATCTTTGATAACACAAAAATAACTTTGCCAACTAGAGGAAAGCTTTTTGAACTATTAAATTTAGTTATAAATAACGCTAAAGAAGATTTAGATGAACATTTTGCTAGTGCTAGATTAAGCGATGATAAGCTTAAATTATTAGAAGAACTTGGTAATATTTTGCATATTAAAACACCATATCGCATAGAATTATTTGATAATTCCCATTTACAAGGAACTAATGCTATCGGAGCAATGGTCTATTTTTTAAATGGTGAGCCTTTAAAAAGAAATTATCGTAAATACAATATTCAAGGTCTTAACAAAAAAGATGATTTAGCGAGTATGAAAGAAGTAATCACTAGACGCTATACTAGGTTAAAAGAAGAAAACGATATAATGCCTGATTTAATTATTCTTGATGGCGGATTAAATCAAGTGAATATTGGTTTAGAGGTTTTAAAAAGTTTAGGTTTAAATTTAAATATCGTAGGATTAGTTAAGAGTGATAAGCATAAAACTAGCGGACTAGTAACTCCTAGTGGAGAAGAATTTTATTTTGATGATAATAAGCCACTATTTTATTTATTAACAAGAATGCAAGATGAAGTGCATCGTTATGCAATTACTACTCACATTAAAAAACGTAATAAAAATATGTTTAAAAGTATATTTGATGATACTAAAGGACTTGGACCTAAAAAAATAGAATTACTTAATAAATCATTTCCAAATATAAATGATTTAAAAAATGCTAAAATAGAGGAACTTGAACAAATATTGCCTAAAAATTTAGCAATAAGTGTCTTAAATAAAATTAAGGAGGAACTTAAGTAAAATGAACAAAACCCTTAATGATTTACTGAATAATAACGAATTTGAAAAAGCAGAAGAATATATTCAAAATGATGATGTTTCTTTAAAGGATAAAATTGATGGAATTAAATTTTTACTTTATTCATTTGAGACTCGAAGAGCAAAAAAACTATTTTTAAAATATAAAGACGAAATTGAGAAAGCTAGTTATTTAGATTTTGCTACTCTTTATATAGGAATTTATGTCGAACTTAAAGATGAAATTAATTTAAACAAAGCTAAGCAAGAAATACTAAATGGGCCTTATGTTGATCAAGGTGTAGAAGAATTTAGAAATAGGATAGATGATTTTATAATGTACCTTAAAGCATCATTAGTAACGCCAAAAAAAGAAGAAGAGATTGATATAAATTTAACTAAAAAGAAAATTGCAAGTAATTCATATGAAGAAGTTTTAAACGGTTTAGATGATGCTGAAAAAATACTTAAAGAAGGCATTGACTTAACTAAGTATGTAGCCCAAGTTGCTAGAAAATATACTAAATATTCACTAAAATTCTACTATTTAATTACTTTTTTGCTAAAAAATAATTATGATGATACTTTTTCCATTGACAAATTTGATATTCCAATAACTTTTACATTAAGCAAGATAAAAAATAAATTTAATGAAATATCTTCTGAGATTTCTACAAAAATTTCTAAAGCAAAAGCTGAAGCTAAGGATGTTGGTATATTTTATTTATTTCAAATTGCATTTAGTTTTGTAGAAGCTTATTTAATTCCAGAAAGGATTGATAACATTGATCTTAATACTTTAATGAGAGTTACTTACGATATTGTTAGAGGAAACTTTGAACCAATGGAAGATGATCCTTTAGAGGTTGAATTTCCTTATATCGATAGCTTATATGATGAATACAAAGAATTTATTTTAGAAGTCCTAAAGGAATCATTTTTTGAAGCTGCTACTTATACAAAAATTTCTAATTTTAATAAGGCAAGCGCTTAGACAAAAAATCTTTTTAACAGCGTAGTAAATAAATTGAAATATATGTTATAAACATATATAATCTTTTTTGAAACAAACGGAGGAAATTTTAAATATGGA
This sequence comes from Candidatus Onthovivens merdipullorum, assembly GCA_017694345.1. Classification (GTDB taxonomy): domain Bacteria; phylum Bacillota_I; class Bacilli_A; order RFN20; family CAG-826; genus Onthovivens; species Onthovivens merdipullorum. The sequence continues at coordinate 3,095 of JADIMY010000027.1, forward strand.
AACAAAAATTATTAAATCAGAAAATTCTGAAACAACAGCAACATGTAAGATTGATGGCGATTATTGGAAAAATAAGCAAGACGAAGCTTTAAAAAAACTTGCTAGAAGAGTCCAAGTTAAAGGCTTTAGAAAAGGTGAAGCACCTTTAATTATTGCTAGAAAATATATTACCGTTTATCAAATTTTAGAAGAAGCTGCTAGAATTTGTTTAGATTATGGTCTAAACGAAGTTATTAACCAAAATAAATTACAATTTTATAAAGTTAAAAATGTATCTATTTCTAAAATCGACGAAAACGAAGTTAATTTAAATTATGTAATTATTACTGGACCAAGAATTACATTAGGCAAATATAAAGGACTTGATTTTAAACAAGAAAAAGTCACTGTTACAAAAGAAGATATTGATAATAGAATTAATAAACTTTTGGAAAATGAAGCTGAATTAGTTTTAAAAGATGGACCAGCTGAAAAAGGTGATACTGTTATCTTAGATTTTAAAGGGTACATCGATGGCAAAGAATTTGAAGGTGGTAGTGCTAATAACTACGAATTAGTCCTTGGCTCAAATCAATTTATCCAAGGATTTGAAGATCAATTAATCGGAACAAAAAGTAATGATAAAATTGATGTAAATGTTACTTTCCCTGAGCATTATTTAAAAGAATATGCTGGAAAAGCTGCTAAATTTGTTTGCTTAATTCATGAAATTAAAACTAAACAATTACCTGAACTTAACGATGAATTCGCTGCAAGTTTAGGATATGATGGCGTAAAAACTGTTGAAGATTTAAGAAAATACGAAGAAAATGTTTCACGCACAGAAAATACAAATAGAGCTCATGAAAAATTATTTAGAAATATTTTAGAAACTATTATTAATAATTCTACATATAATATTCACGATGAAATTATAAAAGCAGATGCCGAAGCAATTAAAAACGATACAAAGAAGCAAATCGAAAATAATGGTTTCACATACGAACAATATAAAGAAATGTTAGGTCTTAGTGATGAACAACTCGATAAACATTTCTTTGATGATGCTCGTAGAAGAATCGTTGAATATTTAACAATTATTGCTATTGGTCAAGCAGAAAAAATAACTGTTACAGCTGAAGATTTAGAAAAATACTATCAAGATATCGCTAATTCTTCTCATATGGACTTAGAAAAAGTAAAAGAAACACTTTCCAAGAGTGAAAATCGTATTAAACAAAATCTTTTAGAAAGCCATATCGAAAGATTTATTATTGATAGCAATATCAAAGTAGAAACAAAAAAGACTACTAAAACTACTAAAAAAGTAGAAGAAAAAGTTGAAGAACCTTCTGAAGAAAAAGCTGAAGAAACTAAAAAAGAAGAAAAACCAGCTAAAAAGGCTACAACTCGTAAAAGAACTACTAAAAAAGTAGAGAAAGTTGATGAAAAGGCAGAAGAAAAAGTTGAAGAAACTAAAGAGGAAAATAACTAATAAGGAGAATATTTAGTATTGAATATGACTTTTAATCCAGGTGAAATTAACAAAATACCAGTATTAATTTGTAAAAATTTTGTTTCTTTTCCAACAACTACTGGAGTAATTTTTGCTGAACGCGCATTTTCAAAAAATGCACTTAAAACAAGTATTGATGAATATGAAAGTTATTTGATTGTTGCAACTCAAAAAAACGAAAACATAAATTCTGGTTTTTCATTAAATGATATTGAAGAAATTGGTTGCTTATGCCGAGTTTCTAATTACACAGGTGATAATACATTGCGTATAAGGCTAATTGGAATTGATAGAGCAAAGATTTCTTCATTGATTTACGATGATGTTAAAAACCAATATTTTGTCGAATTTACAACTTTGCCTGATATATTAGGTGATGAGAAAAAAGAACAGATTTTAGTTAAAACAATCGTTGAAACAATTGCAAACAACGCTCAATTTATCATCAGCCAAGCTCAAAGTGGTGTGATAAATAAACAACTTTCAGTTGGAATGAACGCATTAAATCTTTCTTATTATTTATCTAATACTTTGCCATTTACGGTTGAACAAAGAATTGAACTTTTAAAAGCAAGCGATGTTAATGAAAGACTTGAAAAGTTAATTGTTGATATCGACGCTTTAAAGAAAGATTTTCAAATTGAACAAGAAATTCAAAATGAAATTCGTAAATCGACTGAGAAAAATCAAAGAGATTATATTTTAAGAGAAAAACTTAATTATATTAAAAAAGAATTGGATGGAGACGATGGTGAAGATGATGATGCTTTACTCAAAAAAGTCGAATCTAATCCATATCCTGATTATATAAAAGCTAAAGTTAAAGATGAATTAAAGCGTTACAATATGATGCCACAAGCATCTTTAGAAGCTAGCTTAATTAAAAGTTACATCGATATTTTAATTTCTTTACCTTGGTATCAAGAAACTAAAGATAATGATGATTTAAATAATGTTAAAAGGATTCTCGACGAAGATCATTATGGATTAACTAAAGTTAAAGAAAGAATCATTGAATACCTCGCGGTTAAAAAATTAACAGGAAATTTAAAAGCTCCTATTTTATGTTTTTATGGACCTCCTGGAGTTGGTAAAACTAGTTTAGGTAGATCTATTGCTAGAGCTTTGGGTAGACAATTTATTAAAACTAGTTTAGGTGGAATAAGTGACGAAAGTGAAATTCGTGGTCATAGAAGAACTTATGTTGGCTCAATGCCTGGAAGAATCATTCAAGGTATGAGGAAAGCTAAATCGATTAATCCTGTATTTTTACTTGATGAAATCGATAAGCTTTCAAGTAGTTATAATGGAAATCCAGCAAGTGCCTTACTTGAAGTTTTAGATCCTGAACAAAATTTTGCTTTTAATGATAGCTATATTGAAGAACCTTATGACTTAAGCAAAGTTTTATTTATTTGTACAGCTAACTATTTAGGCAATATTCCTGAACCTTTAAGAGATCGTTTAGAATTAATCGAAGTTAATTCTTATACAAGCATTGAAAAATTACACATTGCTAAAGAACATTTGATTAAAAAAGAAATTGCTGCTAATGGTTTAAAAGAAGATCAATTAGAATTTACTGATGAGGCAATTTATTACATTATTGGTCGTTACACTAGAGAGGCTGGTGTTCGTGAACTTGAAAGAAAAATTAGTGAAATTTGTCGTAAAATTACCGTAGAAATCGTCACTAATAAAATTTCTGATACAGTTAAAATAGATGTTGAAAAAGTTAAAAACTATTTAGGTATTGAACTTTTTGACTCAACCGAAAAAGAAAAAGGCAGCCAAGTTGGTGTAGTAACTGGGCTTGCTTATACTGAATTTGGTGGAGATATTTTACCTATTGAAGTTACGGATTTTCCAGGCAAAGGTAGTTTAGTATTAACTGGTAAACTTGGTGATGTAATGAAAGAAAGTTGTTCTATCGCTTTAGATTATATAAAAGCTAATGCCTCAAAATATGGAATTGATGATAAGATATTTACTGAAAAAGATATCCATATTCACTTTCCTGAAGGTGCAGTGCCAAAAGATGGACCTAGTGCTGGATGTGCAATTACTACTGCAATAGTAAGTTGCTTAACAAATACGCCAGTAAGTGGTGATATTGCAATGACTGGTGAAGTTACTTTAAGAGGTAAAGCAATACCTATTGGAGGTTTAAGAGAGAAAACTCTTGCTGCTTTAAGAAGTGGTATTAAAACAGTTTTAATTCCAAAAGATAATATGAAAAATGTCAAAGAATTACCAAAAGAAGTACAAGATAATTTGAATATTATTTATATGGAAAATGTCAGTGAAGCAATTAAAATTTGTTTAAATAAATAGTTATGTTAATTAAAAAAAGCCAGTTTTTAACAAGCATTACGGATATAAAAAATAAACCTCAAAAGCACCTTGATGAGGTGCTTTTTGTTGGCAAAAGTAATGTTGGGAAATCTAGTTTAATTAATTCATTAGCTAATAATAAGAAGCTAGCATATACTTCAAGTAAACCAGGTCTTACTAAATTTTTAAATTATTACTTAATTAACGATAGTTTTTATTTTGTCGATTGTCCTGGATATGGATTTAGTAGTAAAAAAGATAAAGACTATCTTCATTATGGAAATCTCGTTGAAGAATATTTTAAAGATAATAAAGAATTAAAGTTAATATTATTTTTATTAGACTCTCGTCATGAACCAACTTTAGATGATAGAGATTTCTTTAATTTTATAACTAAAACTAATTATAACTACGCTTTAGTGATGACTAAATGCGATAAATTAAATCAATCAATGAAAAGTAAAATTTTAGCTAATCTTAAAACTGCTTTTATTGATCTAGAAGATACCGATGTTCTATTAAGTAGTATAAATGATAAGTTTCTAATAAGTTGCTTAGAAAATTATATTATGAGTTTTGTTGGAGGAAAGAAAAGTGAAAATTGAAATGGCTAAAAGATATGATCCAAAAGAAGTAGAAAGTGGAAAATATCAAAATTGGAAAAATAAAGGTTATTTTACTGCTGGAGATAAAACTAAACAAAAATTTTCAATGGTTATTCCTCCACCAAATGTTACTGGTAAACTTCATATAGGTCACGCAATTGATAATACAATTCAAGATATCACTTGCCGATATAAAAAAGCTAAAGGATTTGATGTTTTATATCTACCTGGTGTAGATCACGCTGGAATTGCTACTCAAGCTAAAGTCGATGCTGAGCTTAAAGAAAGAGGAATATCTCGATTTGATATAGGTCGTGAAGCATATTTAAAAGAAGCATTTGAATGGAAAAAGAAATATAGTTATCTCATTCATAATCAGTGGGAAAAAATGGGTTTGATGCTCGATTACACTAGAGAAAGATTCACGATGGATGAAGGTTTTAATAAGGCAGTTTATACAGTTTTTAAAACGCTTTACGATGAAGGGCTTATTTATCAAGGCGAAAGAATTGTAAATTACGATGTTGAAATGAAAACAGCTTTAAGCAATATTGAAGTTGAATATAAGCAAATCGATGGAAAATTTTATTATTTTAAATATCGTTTTGATGATAATAAAGAAAAATATTTAGTCGTTGCTACTACTAGACCTGAAACAATGTTTGGAGATACTTGTGTTGTAGTTAATCCTAACGATGATCGATATAAAGAGTATATTGGTAAAACTGTTATAAATCCTGCAAATGGTGAAAGTTTGCCAATAATTGCTGATGAATATGTCGATATTGAATTTGGTACTGGTGTAATGAAATGTACGCCAGCTCATGATCCTAACGATTTTATTTTAGGCAAAAAATATAATTTAAAAATGCCTATAGTAATTGGTACTAATGGAAAAATGACTAATTTAGTACCTACAAAATATGTTGGATTAGACCGCTTTGAATGTAGAAATTTATTAGTAGAAGACATTAACAAAAATAGTGATTTAATAAAGATTGAAGATATTAAACATGATGTAGGACATAGTGAAAGAACCGGTAGCATTGTTGAACCAATTTTATCTAAACAATGGTTTGTTAAAATGAAACCTTTAACTACAAAATTACTAGCTAATCAAAGAAGCGGTGGTAAAGTTCATTTTATTCCAAAGCAATTTGAAAAGACTTTAATTAAATGGATGGAAAATATTGATGATTGGTGTATATCAAGGCAGCTTTGGCGGGGACACCGTATTCCAATTTATTACCAAAAATCTACTGGAAAAATACTAGTTTCCGACCATTTGCTTGAAAATAATGGAGATTGGTATCAAGACGAAGATGTTTTTGATACTTGGTTTTCAAGTGCTTTATGGCCTTTTGCAACTTTAGGTTGGCCTGATCAAACCGATGATTTTTTAAGATATTATCCTACTGATACACTTGTTACAGGCTATGATATTATTTTTTTCTGGGTCTCTAGAATGTATTTTCAAGGTTTAAAATTTACTGATAAGGCACCATTTAAAAATGTTGTAATACATGGATTAGTTAGAGATTCATTAGGTAGAAAAATGTCTAAATCTTTAGGTAATGGTATAGATCCAATTGAAGTAATTGATAAATACGGAGTTGATAGTCTTAGATATTTCTTATCAACGACTGCATCTCCAGGAATGGATTTTAGATATCAAGAAGAAAAAGTAATAGAGGCTAGTAATTATTTAAATAAAATTTGGAATAGTGCTAGATATATTTTAACTAATCTTCCTGAAGATTTTAGTGATGAAAAAATTAATAAAAAGAAACTTAATCTCATCGATAAATATATCTTGAACAAATTAGAGGAAACAATAAAAGTTGTAACGAAAGCAATGGACAAATATGATTTTGGTATTGCTAGCTCGATTTTATATAACTTTGTTTACGATGATTTTTGTTCATTTTATATTGAAATGAGTAAGGTTTCCTTAAAGAATGAAAATACTGAAACTTTAAAAGTTTTGTTATATTGCTTAAAAGCTATCATCATGATGATTTATCCTTTCTCACCATTTATTAGTGAAGAAATCTATTTACATCTACCAAGTCATTTAGAAAGTATAATGTTAGAATCTTATCCAAAATATTCAAAAACTTATACTTTTAAAAATATTGAAGCTGTTGATACTTTAAAAGAAATTATCGAAAAAATTCGTAATTATAAAGCAATAAATAAACTTGCTCCAAATACAAAACTTGATCTTTATATTCAAAGTAAAAATGAATTTTTGGAAAATCTAAAAGAATATCTATCTCGCTATACTTTTAGTGATATTAAATTTATTAATGAAGAGGTATTAGATTCAACAAGTTTTGTTTTATCAGGGGCAACTATTTACATTAAAGGCAACTCGAACAAAGAAGAACAAAAACAAAAATTATTAGAGCAAAAACAAAAATTAGAAAATGAAGTTAAAAGAAGTTTAAATATGCTAAACAATAAAAACTTCTTAGAAAAAGCAAAAAAAGAAAAAGTACAATTAGAAAAGGATAAATACGAAAATTATAAGAGCCAACTTGATGAAATAATTGAAAAACTTAAAAAAATCTAAAAAAATTGAAATTTATACCCCCCACTACCCCTCGATTTTTTACCACTTGTATGTGAGGGGGTAGAATAATGAGAAAAATTGCACTAAACGATAAAGAATTAAATGAACTTAAAGTCGGTGCAGATCCAATTACATTAACTGCAGTATTAACAGTTTTATGTACAGCAATAGTAGTAGTTTTAGTTTATAAACTATTTACTAGCAGTGAAGGTAAAACAAAAATACCAGGCGGTTGGTCGTTTGAATGGAAATAAATGCCGACTATTAAAGAACTACCAAACGAAGATTGTCCTAGAGAAAAAGCATTGAAATATGGATTTGATTACCTTAGTAATGCCGAATTATTAGCTATTATTATTGGAAGTGGTACTAAAAATCACAACGCAATAGAAATAGCACAAACTATAGTTAAAGAATATAAAGGTTTTAAATCTTTACTTAACTTAAACTATGATACCCTTAATAACATTAAAGGTATTGGCACCATTAATAGTTTGAAAATACTTTCAGCAATACAAATAGCTAAGCGTCTTAATGAAGAAATAAATCCTCGATTTATTAAGGATAATTACGATTCCAAGCTTGTTTTTAATCGATATGCTCAAAATTTTATTAATCTAGAACAAGAAAAATTCTTAATTGTTCAATTAGATAAAAATGGTAAGATTATTCATGAAAAAATTTTTAATAGTCTAGATGAAAATCTTATTAAAGTTAATTTTGAAACTATTATTAAAAACTTCAATAAAAGCACTAAAAAAATTATCCTAATTCATAACCACATTAAAGGTGATGTTTATCCTAGTTTCAATGATGTTGAATCGACAATCTTAATTGGTAACCTTTTAAAGAAACAAAAAATATTATTACTTGATCACTTAATCATTTATCAGACAAAATTTTTCAGTTTTAGCGATGAAAACTTACTCGATTTTGATTGACTTTTCCTTTTATAATCATTAATATATTTGCGTTGTAACTCAATATTTAGCTACAACCGCTTAGAAAAGGTCTTAAAAAGATTAATCTTTACCTTAATAGCGAGTAATTAATTAAATAAAGAGGAGGAAAGATATGTACGCTATAATTTTAACTGGCGGAAAACAACTCAAAGTAGAAGTAGGTCAAACAATCTATGTTGAGAAACTTGATGCTGAGGTTGGAAGTACTTTTACATTTAAAGATGTTTTACTTATAGGCGATAAAACTGTAAAAGTCGGAAATCCTTACATTGAAGGAGCTAGCGTTACTGCCAAAGTTGAAAAGCAAGGGTTGAGCAAAAAAATCGTTGTCTTTAAATATAAAGCAAAAGCTAATTATCGTAGAAAATACGGTCATAGACAACCTTATACTCGTTTAACCATTGAAAGTATTAATGGATAATGATTAAAGCAAAATTTACTAAAAATGTTAATGATTCTATTGAACTTTTAATAGAAGGTCATGCATTATTTGGTGAATATGGTAAAGATGTAATTTGTGGAGCTGTAAGCTCAATTGTTATCGGTGGGTTAAACGCTTTAAATGATATATCAAACTTCGATGTCGTTATTAAAGAAGGCTTTGTAAAGGTGCAAAGTAAAAATAAGATATCGGAAGAAGATAAAATTGTCATAAACACGATATTAATTCAACTTGAAACAATTGAAGAAAAATTCCCAAATTATATAAAAGTAATAAGAGAGGAATAAGTATGAAATTTAAATTTGAACTTAATATACAACTCTTTGCTTCTCATAAAGGTGTTGGTAGTACTAAAAACGGACGTGATAGTGCTGGTCGTAGATTAGGCGCAAAAAGAAGTGATGGTCAATTCTGCAAAGCTGGTGCAATCATATATCGTCAACGTGGAACAAAAGTTTATCCTGGAGTTAACACGATGAGAGGTGGAGATGATACAATTTTTGCTACTAAAGAAGGTATCGTTAGATACGAAAGAGTTGGCAAAAACAGAAAAAGAGTATCAGTTTACGAAATTACAAAGTAAGTTCTAGCCACCTATAAAAAGGTGGCTTTCTTTTAAAGATAGTTTAGTTATTTAATATGTTTATCGATCGTGCAATTATAGAAGTAAGAAGTGGAAAAGGTGGAGATGGTCGAATTGCCTTTAGACGAGAAAGATCTAGACCTAAAGGTGGTCCTAGTGGCGGTAATGGCGGTCGCGGTGGTTCGATATATTTAGTCGCTTCGAGTGAAGTTAATACACTAGTCAAATTTAGACATAGTAAAGTTTTTGTCGCAAACGATGGTGAAAATGGCGATATCAAAGATATGTATGGACATAGTGCTGACGATGTTTATATATCTTTACCAGTAGGAACGGTCGTATTTTTAGAAGAAAACAAACAATTTATTTGTGATTTGGACAAACCTGGAAAAACAGTTTTAATTGCTAAAGGTGGTCGAGGAGGTAGAGGCAATGCTGCTTTTAAATCTAACAGATACAAAACACCTAAAATCGCTGAAAATGGTTTACCAGGAGAAAAAAAGAGGCTAATACTTGAACTGAAATTATTAGCTGATGTCGGAATCATCGGTTATCCAAGCGTTGGAAAATCTACATTTATCAATTTAGTAAGTAATGCAAAAGCTGAAGTTGGTGATTACGGCTTTACAACAACTATTCCAAATTTAGGAGTTACTTATTTAAAGGATGGGTCTAGTTTTGTAATAGCAGATATGCCTGGCTTAATTAAAGGAGCTCATTTAGGAAAAGGATTAGGACTTGTCTTTTTGAGACATATTGAAAGAACAAGAGTCTTAATTCATATGGTGGATATGAGTGGACTTCGAGATCCATATCAAGATTATTTATCTATCCGAAGTGAACTAAAAGACTATGGCATGCATTTAATCGATCGACCTGAAGTTATTGTCGCTTCAAAAATGGATGAAGAAGGAGCTCAAGAACGCTTTAAAGAATTCCAAAAAAAGGTCAATAAAGAAGTAATTCCAATTACTGCTTTAGATCAAACAAACTTTGATTTAGTCTTATATAGGTGTAAAGATTTGCTTAAAGATGCAAAAACTTATCCTGTCTATGAAGAAAGTAACGAAGAAGTTGTTATTAATGCTTATGATAAAGATGAACGAATTTTCTATATTGAAAAAATTAACGAAAACACCTACGAAATTAAAGGCGAGCGTGTCTTAAGAACATATAATTTGATTAACATTTCTACTGATGATGGAATGATGAGACTTATAACTTATCTAAACAAAATTGGTGTAGATGAAGAACTTCATAAACTTGGAGCAAAAGATGGTGATATTGTAAAAATTTCTGACTTTGAATTTGAATACTTCGAATAATTTCTCAAAAGTATTTAATGTTTCATTCAATAGAAGGTACTATTTTAAATAAAACAAACGAATTAATTATTCTTAAATTATTAAATCTAGGTTTTGAAATAGAAATATTCTCTTTAAGTAGAGATAACTTAGAAGTTGATAAAAACATTAAACTTTATGTTTATGATACTTTAACTCAAGATAATAATTTTGTTTTCTATGGATTTAAAGACTATGATGACTATAGATTATTTAAATTATTAATCAAAATAAATGGTATAGGTTGTAAAGGCGCTTTAAATATTTTAAACGAATGCAGTGCTAAGAATATCGTTGATTTTATAAATGAAAATAAAATTAATGAATTATCTAAATTCACTCATATTGGAATAAAAAAAGCACAAGCAATTTATTATTCACTCAAAAATAAGGTTCAAGATTTTGAAAGTAGTAGTTCGAATTATCTTGAAGCATATGAATTTTTGACGAAACTTGGATACAGTGAACTTATTGTTAAAAAAGGTTTAGCTAAAATTGATTTAACTAAAGACTTACAATCCATTGTCAAAGAATTTATTAAAAATAAGAACAATGAGTAACTTAAATTTATTTCGACCTAGTAATTTAATAGATTTTGTTGGAAATAAAGAACTCGTTTCTTCTTTGAAAGTATCAATTTATAGTGCTAAAAAAAGAAATGTTTCTTTAGATCACATCTTATTATATGGAAATAGTGGTTGTGGTAAAACTACACTTGCCCATATAATTGCTAATGAATTAGGTCGAAAGATTAAATGTTATTCAGCACCTCTTATAGAAAAGATTAGCGATATTGTGTCAATTTTAGGAGAAATTGAAGCAGGAGACATCGTATTTATTGATGAAATTCATAGACTTCCTAAAGAAGTTATAGAAGTCTTATACGGAGCTATGGAAGACTTCGAAATATCTCTTAGCTATAAAAGCTCCGAAGGAACTAAAAATATACTTTTAGATATTCCTCCATTTACATTAATCGGTGCAACTACTCTAATTGGTAAATTGTCTTTTCCTTTTAGAAATAGATTTGGTATAACTTATAAATTAGATTATTATAGCATTGAGGAAATCTCGTTAATTATTAGCAAAAACATTTCTAAACTCCACTTAAAAATTGATAATGAGGGAATTAAGAGTATAGCAAAAAGGAGTAGAAATACCCCTCGAATTGCTAATAATTTACTTAGAAGAATTTATGACTATTCAATCTATTTTAATAAAGATTACATCGATTTAGATTTGATAAATGAATATTTTAATAGTCAAGGGATAGATGAATTAGGGCTTGATAGAAACGATTATTCCTTAATCAAAGCTATTTATGAAAAATATAATAACCGTCCTTTATCAGTTGACACAATCGCTATTACTTTATCAGAAACTAAAGAAAATATCTTGGAAGTTTATGAACCTTACTTAATAAGAATCGGCATTTTAGAACGAACAAAATTAGGAAGAAGATTAACAAGTTACGGCATAAAGTTTTATAAAAAGAATATAATGAAGAAAGACTAAAAATAAGTAAAAAAATGTATTAAATTTTGGTTTTTTTTCGTTTCAAAAATTATTGTTTTAAAAGCTCTAGTAGTGTAAAATTATTTTGTTTGTTAAAAGTTTATAAATGTAATTTATAAAAGAGAGGGTATTTATGAAAAGATTGGTAAGTTATCTACTACTATGTGTATCAATATTAATCGCTGTATTTGTATCATTTATTCCAACATTTACTAATGTTAATGCAAGTGCCGATTATTCAAGCGGACGAGAATTCATCTATCAAGTAAGTTTAAAACAACCTGAAGATGAAATTAGTCAAGGAGATTTTATCAATTCAATTCCTCTTAGAAACGATAACGATTTAGCTAACGATATTGATGATGTCGTCGATGAAATTAAATATAGATTAAATGTTGCTAATATTTCTAATGCAGTAGTTGAAGTAAATAGTGCTAGTCAAAATGATGATGTAAATAACTCTATTTATACAATTCGCGTTGCTTATAAAGCACAATATGAGCAATTATATAATGCAATTAATGAATATCTTACTTTTGATTGGAATTTAAGTGCTGAAGCTATACAAGAAGATGTAGCAAGTTTTTCTCAAAACAATGATGATGGTGATGCTAGACTTTTTGTTTTAGGCGAAGTAAGTGCTGATTATTCAACTGGTTTACCTCGAATAAGAATGCCTTTAGCTAATCCTCAAGATTTCTATGATCAAATGTTTACACCAGTTTCAGAAAATAACTCTGCTTCAACAGAAGATAGTGAGACAAGTGAAGATACAGAAGAAACCGAAGCTCCAGATGATGCTTATATTTATATCGTTAATGACTGGAAAACAACTTATTCAATTGAAGAAGCTATCGGAGATAATGCCTCGTCTTATTATACTGATGCAGTAAATAATGTATTATTTAGATTGGATACTACCAATCCAGCCTCATTTTTTGAAGGCTATGACGCAAATAGTGAAAGTGAAGATGGATATGATGCAATTATTATTGACTATTTACAATTTTTACCTGATTTAAGCAATGTTACGAGTTCTGCAGTTCAACAAAGATTGATTACTGCTTTAACGAATTTAGAAGTAGCAAAGCTTAATTCAACACCTTATAACTATGAAATTACTTTGTTAAATTCTAATTTTCCATCATTATCGAATACTAATAATAGAGTTCCTGCATTTGTTGAACCTATTAAACAATATGGAAATTTAACTTTTTCTACATTAATTATTGCTAGCTTAATTGCTTTTGTATTAGTTAGCTGTTTCTTAATTTTAAATTATGGATTAAGCGCTATTTCAAGTATTTCTATAACTAGCGCAATTGCAATTTTATGTTCAATTTGTATGTCGTTTTTTGGAGTTGAATTTAACATTGGTACAATTTTAGGTTTAATCTGCGTTACTATGATATCAATTTTCTCAGCTACAACATACTATAAAAAAGTCAAAGAAGCTTCCTATAGTGGTAAAAACCTAAAAAAAGCTAATGCTGAAGCTAGTAAAAAAACAATTTTATTTCAATTAGATGTTTCTATAATTACATTAATTTTTGGTATTGTAGGATACTTATTCGATAATACTGTTATCATGTCTTTAGGTGCAATTTTGATTTTAGGTGCAATTTTTAACTTTATTTTTAATTCACTTGTTTTAAGAGGTCTTAATTGGCTACTTTGCAATTCATCTTATATAAATGAACATTTAAATTTATTACGAATTAAAAAAGAATTAATTCCAAATTTATCAAATGATGAAAAGCCAACCTATTTTGAAACATTTAAAAATCAAAAGATTAATAAAAAAGGAAGACTTATTTGCACGATTGTCTCATCTATTTTATTAGTTGGTAGCATAATTGCTATACCTTTAGTAAATGGATTAACAGGTAATTTATATGGCGGAAGTTCTAATAACGCTTTGAATACACAAGTTGTTATTACTTATTCTGCTGAAGAAAATGACCGCAACAGCAATGGATTTGCAACAATTACTCAATTACAAAACCAAGTTTTAAATAACATATATGTTTTTGATGCTAATAATACAAATCCAGAAGAAAAAGTAGCTTTAGATTATACTAATGGTAACGGTAAAGTTATGTATTACACAAAAAGAGAAGTTGGTGATACAACATCTAATTATTACTTTACTTATATTTTTAACCTCGACACCATTTATGATAGTGAAACTCAATTTACGATTGGTGATGGCACTACACAATATGATTTAGAATCTGCTATTAGTGAAGCTATCGCAAGTGCAGATTTTGATAATAATGCTGCAAGAATTGATCCTGAAGTTTATATTGGGACGGTAGAAAACTCTACAGAAGACTATTTAAATAGAGATATTTTATATTTTGTCTTAATTAGTGTAGGTATCTCTACTGTTTATGTTTTAATTAGATTTGGTCTAGGGAAAGCAATTATTTCTTTAGTTTATGTAGGTGGAACATCAACCATCGCTATTGGAATCTTTGCTAGTTTACAAACTGCATTAGCAAGCACTAATACTTTAGCTATTTTAGTTATTGCTTTAACAGGATATGCAACCCTCTTATATTATTTATATAAAGAAAGAGATGTCTTAAAAGATTACAAAGATAAGATTAAAACACTAGAAGATAGGCATAGTTATTTACAAATGTCACATATGATTTCTTTAGACTATATGCTATCAACATTTAGTTTAACACTCATTCTTTTAATTAGTTTTATCTTTTCAACAACATTTGCGAATGTTGTAATAGTAACTTCAATTGTTGGATTAGTCTTTGTAATGTGGACATTATGCTTACTCGAGCCTTCTGAAGCTATTTGTGAACTTACTTGGAATAGGACTAAATCAGCAATAAAAATAAATGTAAATAAGAAAAAGAAAGGCAAAAAACAAAATAAAAATGTTTCCGATGGTCCTCAAGAAGCAATTTTTATCGGAATTAACGATTAATAAAAAGGCGAAAGCCTTTTTTAATATTTATGAAAACTTTTAAAGAAAAATTATTTGAATATTATAATTTAGATGAGACATCTTTTAAAAATTTAACTAAAGAATTAATTGAGGCTGATTTTTTAAATATATGCAATTATAAAAACATAAAAGAAATTTCACAATTTATTAAAGATGAAATCGCTAACAACAAGAAAATATTAATTTATGGTGATTATGATTGTGATGGTATTATGTCAATTTGTATAATGTATTTAACATTAAAAAAGTTTGGCATTACTCCTGGGTTTTATATTCCTTTTAGAGAAATTGATGGTTATGGCATAAATAAAGAAAGAATAAATTTTTTTAAAAAATTAAATTACGATACAATCATTCTTGTTGATAATGGAATAACTCTATGTGAAGAAGTAGATTTAATCCATGATCTAGGCATGAAAGTAGTAATTATTGACCATCATACAATAAAAGAAAAAGTTCCTAATACACCATATATTTTGCATCCTATAGTTTCTAATATTGGAGAATATAATGCAAGTGCTGGAGCACTTTGCTTTTATTTAAGTTATGTGATGCTAAATCAAGTGGACGAATATCTTTTATCATTAGGTGGCATATCAATTATAAGTGATATGATGCCATTAGTGAACTATAATCGTACATTACTTAGACACGCTTTAAAAGCTATAAACAAAAATAAATTTTATCAAATTCAAAAATTAGTAAATTTCAAAAATGAAATAACTGAAAACGATATCGGAATGAAAATCGCCCCAAAAGTAAATGCTATTGGTCGAATTGTTACTGATAATAAATTATTTAATGTTGTAAAATTTTTTATCGAAACCGATGTCAAAAAAATTGATTATTATGCTGATTTTATTGAAAGTACTAATCTTAAACGCCAAAATCTAGTAGAAGAAGTTAGTCAAGATTTAAAAAGTAAAATTAGCGAAGATTTAGCCTTTATTATTTTAGTCTTAGATATTAAAGAAGGATTAACTGGATTAATTGCTAATAAACTTTTACAAATTTATAACAAGCCAACCCTTATTTTAACTAATGATAAAGATAATAATCTTAAAGGAAGTATTAGAAGTAAACATGGTTTAAATGTTTTTAATTTACTTGAAGAAAATTCTAGTTTATTTATTGCATATGGTGGACATGAATTGGCTGGTGGAATTACAACCTCTAAAGAGAATCTAGATAAAATTAAAGAAATATTCAATAATTATGCTAAAGAACATCCATTTACTGAAGAAAGAATTAAAGGAATTGATATAACAATCGATGATGTGAATGAGACAAATTATTCTATTATTAAAGAATTATCTCCTTTTGGGCAAGATTTTAATGTTCCTCTTTTCAAATTAAATAATTTTAATACTAATTTTTTCAAATTTAGTTATGATAAAAATCATATAATTACTAATTTGTCTTTTAATTCATCTTTAATATATTTTTCTTTTGATAAGGAAATATTAAACAATAAATTTGTTAATTTAATAGGCACTATTGATGAAAATGTTTTTAATGGTAAAAAGACCATCCAATTTAAAGTAAAATCATATGAAAAAATATAATTTTGTTTTAAAATAAGTCATATGAAAGAAAATAAATTAACTGAAATAAAGCCTAATGGCGGCTATAAAATGCACACCTTTGAAGAAGTAAAGGCATCTTTTTTAACTTATATTCATGATAAAAATAGTATCAAACTTATCGAAGACGCTTATCATTTTGTTGAAAAAAAGCATGCTGGAATTTATCGAAAATCGGGTGAACCATATATTCATCATCTAATAGAAGTAGCTTATATTTTAACCACTTTACAATGCGGACCTGTAACAATTGCTAGTGGATTATTGCACGATGTTGTTGAAGATACTGATACAACAATTGAAGATATAAAAAAATTATTTGGAAATGAATGCGCCAAAATTGTGGATGCTTTAACTAAAATTCAAAGGTTGAAGCTTTCTCATCGAACTCAAGAAGAATTTGAAGCTGAAGATCGTCGTAAAATTTTTCTTGGAATGGCTAAAGATGCCAGGGTTATTATTATAAAACTCGCAGATAGGCTTCACAATATGAGAACAGTCGAAGCTTTAAAAGAAGAAAGGCAAAAAGCCTTAGCAAAAGAAACTTTAGATGTTTTCGCTCCAATTGCTCACCGTTTAGGTATTTATAGAATTGAAAGCGAACTTGAAGATTTATCTTTAAAAGTTCTTGAACCAGATAAATATAATGAAATACTATATTTGCTTAATAGAAAAATAAAAAATAGAAGTAAGGCTTTAGAAAATTTAAGAAAGAAAATTGCTGATATTATCTTAAAAACTAATATTAAATTTGAAATTGAAAGTAGAGTAAAATCTATTTACTCAATCTATAAAAAAATGTATCTAAAAGAACATAGCTTTGACGAGATTTATGATGTTTTAGCTTTAAGAATTATTACTGAAACTGAAATTAACTGTTATGAAATTTTAGGTTTAATTCATGCTCACTTTAAACCAATTCCTGGTAGATTTAAAGATTATATTGCTGTTCCAAAACCAAATTTATATCAATCATTACATACTTGTATTGTTGCTGGTGATGGAAATATTTTTGAAGTTCAAATTAGAACCAAAGAAATGGATGAAGTAGCTGAAACTGGTGTTGCTGCTCACTGGCGTTATAAAGAAGGTGAAACATATAATCCTAAAAAAGAACAACAAGAAATAGAAGAAAAATTGCATTGGTTTAGAGATTTCGTTTCAATGACAAGCGAAAATCAAAATGAAAATGCTCAAGAATTTATGGAGCATCTTTCCAAAGACATATTTGAAGCTAATGTTTATGTTTTTACCCCAAAGGGTCGTGTCATAGATTTACCAGCGGGATCTACACCTTTAGATTTTGCTTATAAAATACATACAAAAGTAGGAGACCAAGCAGTTGGTGCAATGGTAAATAATAGCTTAGTTCCACTTAATACTGTCTTAAATACTGGTGATGTTGTAGATATAAAAACATTTAAAAATTCACCTGGTCCTAATGAAGGATGGCTAAAAATTGTTAAAACAAATACAGCAAAGTCTAATATTAAAAAATTCCTTCAAAAGAAAAACAACGAACTTTTAAGAAATGACAAAATTAGTAAAGGTAGGCAATCTTGTGTCGACTTTTTTAAAGAAAGAGGCGTTGATGAAAAGGAAATGGAAAACTTATTATCTACTGAAAATGTACTAAATAACTACCATTTTAAAGATATTGATGAGTTATACATTGCTGTAAGTAATCATAAGCCATCGCCAGCTAATCTTTGTGATTTTTTAGGAATTAAAAGAAAAGAAACTAGTGCTTTGAATCTTTCAAAAAAAGAAAATACAGATAATGACAATTGCCCAGTCTATGTAAAAGGAGCTACAAAAGGATTACAAATTACACTAGGAAATTGCTGCACACCTATTCCTGGAGATACAATCGTTGGATATGTTACAAAAGGGAAAGGAATTACTGTTCATAGGACAAATTGCCCAAACATTCAAAACGATAAATCTAGACTAATTGATGTCTATTGGAAAAATAATTTAGGTGTTGCTAATTATCCAGTCGATATAATTATTGAATGTAACGATCGTAATGATTTATTGGCAGATATTTTATCGACATTAAACGCTAACAAAGTAAAAGTAACAGAATTAAATGCTAAACTTCATCCTGAAACATTAACTACCACAGTTTATTGTCAAATATATGTACCTGATGTTACAACTTTACATCACACATTTCAAATTTTAAAAAATGTAAAAGATGTCTACGAAATAAGACGTCAAATTCATTAAAAAATTTCCTAAATATTCGCTAGTGAAATGCACATATCGTCTTTATTTTTACTCTCTTTTTAATTATAATTAAAAAGATTAAGAGGTAAATTATGTATAGTGTTTTAAAAGGGACTCATGATGTAATTCTAGATGAAGCTAGAAAATATAGTTATGTTGAAGCAGTATTAATTAAAGTTGCTGAGTTATATAACTATAAAGAATTCCGTACTCCAATTATTGAAAGTAGTGATTTATTTACTAGGAGTGTTGGGGAATCTAGTGATATTGTTAGAAAAGAAATGTATACATTTTTAGATAAAGGGAATCGTTTAATTACATTACGACCTGAATTTACTGCAGGTATCGTTAGAAGTATGGTAAATAATAAATTATTTGCCAATATGGATTTACCAGTTAAAGCATATTATGTTGGTCCTAATTTTCGCTATGAGAGACCACAGCAAGGAAGATATAGACAATTTAATCAATTTGGAATTGAATCTTGTGGCGTAGATAATTTTTATCGTGATATTGAAGTGATTAGTTTAGGATACAACGCTTTACAAATGCTTGGATTTAAGGATGTTAAATTAAAAATTAATACTTTAGGCGATGATGAAACTAGAGAAAATTATAAAGGCGCTTTAAAAGCCTATTTCAGTGATAAAATAAATTTAATGTGTGATGATTGCAAGGAAAGATTTGAAAAAAACATTCTTCGTATTTTGGATTGTAAAGTTCCTTCAGACATTGAAATAGTGAAAGAAGCACCAAAAATTAATGAATTTTTAAGTGAAAATGCAAAAAATAATTTCCAAAACATCACTAAAGCACTTAAAGAAATGGATATACCTTTTGAAATTGATACTAATTTAGTTAGAGGTCTTGATTACTATACTGGTGTTGTTTTTGAATATCAATACAGTTCATCTAAAAATAAAAATTATGGTGCTTTGGGTGGCGGTGGTCACTATGGTAAACTAATTAAAGAAATTGGTGGTCCAGATTTAGAGGGTGTCGGATTAGCCTTTGGAATTGAGAGATTAGTTTCTATAATGAATGATGATGAATTATTTAATGATATAGCTCAAGATCTAGATATCTATTTGATGCCAATTGGAAAAGAAAGTTTTGAAGAAGCTAATAAATTGACAAATTTTTTAAGATTAAATGGATTTAGTGTCGAGGTATGTTTTGAAAATAAAAATATGGGTCAAATGTTTAAAAAAGCAGAAAGAAGACTTGCAAAATATGCCCTAATTTTAGGAGAAAACGAAATTAAAGATAAAAAAGTTGAGTTAAAAAATTTAAAGACTAAAGAACAAATCGAAGTAAATTATGATGATTTAATCGATACTTTAGATAATTTAATCGACGAAGATGAACATGAACATTTAGATTAATTGAGGTAATATATGCTAGTAGATAAATTAAAACGCACTAATCATTGTGGTGATTTAACAATTAAAGATTTAAATAAAGAAGTTTGGCTTATTGGCTGGGTTAGTAAGAAAAGAAATTTAGGAAGTTTACTTTTTGTTGATTTAAGAGATCGTTATGGAATAGTCCAAATTTTAATTAAAACGGATGAAATAGAAGTTCCTGAAATTCGTAACGAATATCTTTTAAATGTTAGGGGAATCGTTAGAAAAAAAGATGTTCCTAATAAAAATTTAAAAACTGGTGAAATTGAAATTGAAGCTAGTGAAATAATTTTAATTAATAAAAGTGAACAACCTCCTTTAATTATTGCTGATGAAACTGATGCTTTAGAAGATGTTCGACTTAAATATCGTTATTTAGATTTAAGAAGACCTGTAATGCAAAAAAGATTTATTACACGAGCAAAAATTGTTAAAGCTGTTCACGAATATCTCGATGCTCACGACTTTATAGAAGTTGAAACGCCAATTTTAACTTTATCAACACCAGAGGGAGCTAGAGATTATTTAGTTCCTAGCAGAGTTCATAAAGGCTCATTTTATGCTTTGCCTCAATCTCCACAACTTTTTAAACAATTATTAATGGTTGCAGGTTTTGAAAGATATTATCAAATCGCTAAATGTTTTAGAGACGAAGATTTAAGAAGTGACCGACAACCTGATTTTACACAAATTGATATTGAAACAAGTTTCTTAAATGAAGACGAAATATTAACTTTAACTGAAGGTTTAATCGCTAAAATTTATAAAGATGTTATAAATTATGATGTCAAATTACCTTTAAGAAGAATAAGTTATGATGAAGCTGTTAATACTTATGGTAGCGATAAACCTGATACAAGATTTGATTTAAAATTAGTAGATATTAAAGATATTTTAATTAATAATGAAGATAAACTTTTTAAAGATAATAAATATATTAAGTGTTTTAAAATTGAAAATGTGGCTAATGAAACTTCTAGAAAAGTCCAAGATAACTATAATTTAACAGCTAAAAAGTTTAAATTAAATAGTTATATTTACCTAAAATTTTTAAATAATGAATTAGAAGGTTCTATTACTAAATTTTTATCTAATGATGAAAAAAATGCTTTAATAAATAGACTTTCTTTAAAAGAAAATGATTTAGTTGTAATTGCTGTTTCTAATGTATTAAGAAATGTTAATTTCGGGTTAGGAGCTATTAGGAGTGAACTCGCTAAAAAATATCATTTAATCCAAGATGGAACTTTTGATATTTTATGGGTTGTTAATTTTCCACTTTTTGAAAAGAGTGAAGAAACAGGTGAAATCACCCCATGTCACCATCCATTCACTAGACCAGTCGACGAAGATTTAGATAAATTAGAGACTGAACCTTACAAGGTCTATAGCTATACTTATGATATTGTAATGAATGGCTTTGAAGCTGGTGGTGGCGGATTAAGAATTTATGATCAAGAAACTCAAGAAAGAATTTTTAAAGTTTTAGGATTTAGCGAAGAAGATATTCAACGCAAATTTGGTTTCTTTGTGGACGCTTTAAAATATGGAACGCCACCTCATGGAGGTCTAGCTTTTGGTCTTGACCGTTTAACAATGATTTTAAGTGGAACTGATAACATTCGTGATGTTATCGCTTTTCCTAAAAATTTGAGTGCTGTTTGTCCTATGACTAATGCACCTCGTCCAGTCGATGATGCTCAACTTAAAGAATTAGGTATAAAAGTAGTAGAAAAGGAGAAAGTTGATGAGTAAAAAAGTTAAAAAAATTAAAAATGTTGATGAACTCGCAGTTGCTGCAATTAGAGCGACTTGCATTGATGGAATAAATAAAGCAAAAAGTGGACATCCTGGTGCTGCACTCGATTTAGCTCCTATTCTCTACGTTTTATATAAAGATTTTTTAGTTGCTAATCCTTTTCAACCTAAATGGATTAATCGTGACCGTGTTGTATTAAGTTGTGGACATGCTTCGATGCTTTTATACACCATCCTACATTTATGTAGCTATGATATTTCTATCGATGATTTACAAGATTTTAGACAATTTGGTAGTAAAACCCCTGGTCATCCTGAAGCTTTAGTTACTCCTGGTGTAGATGCTGGTAGTGGTCCTTTAGGACAAGGAATTGCTGAAGCTGTTGGTATGGCTATGGCTGAAACTATGCTTAATGCAATTTATGGAAATAGATTATATAACCATTACACATATTGTATTTGTGGAGATGGTTGTTTAGAAGAGGGGATTTCTCAAGAAGCAATCGTTTTTGCTGGCTTACAAAAACTTAATAAATTAATTTTACTTTACGATAGTAATGATGTTACTTTAGATGGTAGTTTATCTTTATCAAGCGATGAAAATGTTAAGATGCGTTTTGAAGCTGCTAATTGGAATGTAATCCATGTTAATGATGGAAATAATCTTCATAAAATTAAAAAAGCGATTAAAAAAGCTCAACTTTCAACGGATAAACCATCATTAATTATTTTTAAAACGATTATTGGTTATGGAAGTAAAAATCAAGGAACAAATAAAGTTCATGGTTCTCCTTTAGGCGAAGAAGATGGGAATAATGCTAAATTAAGTTATGGTTATACTTATCCACCTTTTGAAATACCTCAAGAAGTCTATGATCGCTTAAAAGATACATTCTTAAAAAGAGGTGAAGAAGCCTATCAAAAATATCAAAATGTGATTTCAAAAATTGAAGAAGATGATCCATTCCTTTACACTAAAATAATGGATTTATCGACTAATAACATAAAAGAATATTTAAATTCTAAGCATCCTGCAATGGATGATTTAAGTAGTGAATCAACAAGAAATACCTCCTTAAGAGTTTTAAATTATTATCATGAATTACTACCTAATTTTGTCGGTGGAAGTGCTGATGTTGCTAGTAGCGTTATGACTAAACTTGCTAATGGCAGTAATTTTGGACCAAAAAATAGAAAAGGGACAAATATTAATTTTGGAATTCGTGAATTCTTTATGTGTGCAACAACTAATGGAATTTTACTTCATGGTGGTTTAAGAACCTATAATGGCTGTTTTTTAGTTTTTAGTGATTATGCAAAAAGTGCAATAAGAATGGCAGCCTTACAAAAATTACCTAATATTTTCTTATTTTCACATGATTCTTTAGCTGTTGGAGAAGATGGACCTACACATCAACCTATTGAACAACTCGCTTCTTTAAGAGCTACACCGAATTTAAATGTCTTTAGACCTTGTGATGCTAAAGAAACCTATGCAAGCTATCGAATTGCTTTAGAAGAATCAGAAACTCCTAGTGCAATTATTTTATCACGACAAAATTTGCCTTTGCTTAAAAAGAGTTCAAATTACGAAGAAGTTAAAAAAGGTGCTTATGTTGTCGCTAAAGAAAGAGGTAATCATCCTGAATTTACAATCATTGCTACTGGAAGTGAAGTTAGCTTAGCTTTAGAAGTTAAAGCTTATTTATATTCCTTAGGAATAGATATAAGAGTTGTTTCAATGCCTTGCCAAGAATTATTTGATAAACAACCTGTTGAATATCAACTTGAAGTTTTTGGAATTGATTATGGACATAGAATGAGTTTAGAAATGGCTTCTACATTTGGATGGCATAAATACGCTAAATATTCCTTAGGAATTGATAGATTTGGTGCTAGTGGTAAAGCTAATGATGTAATTAAAAATTATGGTTTTACTAAAGAAAACATCGCCAAAATCATATTAAAATATGTTAGGTAAAATATATGGAAAATTATGTATTTTTAAATCGCTATAATAATGATGGAATTTTAGCATTAAGCAAAAAAGTTTTCTTATCTTTAGGTGAACACGCTTTATATAATGTTAAAGAAATAATTAAAAAGAGCAACAAAAAAGGAATTAATCTAAACGATCAAGTTCAAGTCGCCATTAAAAATAATCGTGTTAACTATAAATTTAATATGATGGTTGATACTGATGTTGACGACGAACTACTTAAAACATCAATTAAAGATATCATCGCTACTAATTTATTAATGATTTGTGATTTTGCTAGTTTTGATATCGATGTTAAGGTTAAGAAAAATAAATAATTATGGAAATAAGTCGAAATAAGCAACACGACTATGCTTTTCAAGTTATTTATTCTTTTTTAATACTTGAAACTTGTAAAGTAACTATCGATTTTCAAAAAATAATTGAACTAATCTATGATGAACCTTATGATGAAATCGATGTATTTTCAAAAGAACTATTGATTGATTCACTTAAATATCAAAATATTATTATTAATTTTGTCGAAAAATATTTAAAAAATTGGCGTTTTAATCGTTTAAATTATTGTTCGCAAGCTATTTTAATTTTAAGTCTAGCTGAATATTACTATATGAAAGATGTCGATAAGGCAGTAATTATTAATATTGCTGTTAAACTAGCTAAAAAGTATGCTGGAGAAAATGATTATCGATTTATAAATGGAGTATTAGATAATTGTTTAAAAGAAAATGGAAGAATCGAATAATCCTAAATATTTAACTATTAGCGAAGTTAATAGTATTATTCACGATATTTTTATAAATATTCCTTTATTTCGAAAGATTTATTTAAAAGGAGAAATCTCTAATTATAAAGGTGCAAATCGAGCTGGGCATATTTATTTTACCTTAAAAGATGAAGAAAGCTCGATTAGCGCTGTTATTTTTAAATATGACACATTTCATATAAAAGAGGAATTCAAAAACGGAGATGAAGTTTTAGTTTGTGGTGAAATTTCAATATATAAAACAAATGGAACATATCAGGTTATCATTCACGAAATGTCTTTATATGGAATCGGAAATTATTTAATTAATAGAGAAAAACTTAAAAAGAAATTATTAGAAGCGGGATATTTTAATGAAGATCACAAACTAAAAACTCCAAATTTTCCTATGAATATTGCGGTTATAACAGGTGAAAATAGTGCAGCAATTAGAGATTTTAGATTTAATTTATATAGAAGATGGCCAATTGGAAACTATAAATTTTACACTTGTTTAGTTCAAGGAGAACAAGCTCCAAAAAGTATAATTGAGGCTTTAACTAAAGCAGCTAATGATAATCCTGATGTTATTTTACTTGGTAGAGGTGGTGGAGCTAGTGATGATTTAACTGCTTTTGATAATGAAGAACTAGTTAAATTTATATATAACTTAAAAATTCCTTTAATTTCTGCAATTGGACACGAAATTAATTCTACTTTTACAGATTATGTAAGTGATAAACATGCTTCAACTCCAACTGGAGCTTGCGAAATGGCTGTTCCTAATTACGAAGAAGTGCTCAACGATTTAAACCAATTAAAAGAAAATATATTAACTAAAGTAGAAACTAAAATACAAGATTTAGAATTAAAAATTAATAAATTGCAATCTTTAAAAGTTTTTAAAGATATTAACACGATATATGATTTAAAATTTAATAGTATTGAAAAATTATCACTATCTATTAATTCGAGTTTAAACCAAAAACTAGATAATAAATTAAATTATATAGTGACTTTTAAACAATCTTTAGATTATTTAATAAATAAAAAAATCATTAGTATTGAAAATTTACTTAGTATTTACGAAAGAACTATTGAACTATCTAATCCACATAATATTTTATCTAAAGGGTACAGCATAATTTATAATAAAGATAATAAAGTTGTTAATAATGAAAACGATGTAAATATTGATGAAGATATAAAAATACTTTTGAATAAAGGTAATATAACTGCCACAGTAAAGGAGATAAACACCAATGAGTGAAAAAGGCAAAACAATAGAAGAACAAATAAATAGAGTCGAAGAAATTGCTAATTTAATGAATAATCCAGACACTTCATTAGATGATTCTTTAAAACTTTATGATGAAGCTAATAAGTTAATCAATAATATAAAAGCTAAAATTGAAGAAGCTAAGAAAAAAATAGAAGATTCTAATAAAAGTTTAAATTAGTAGTTATTTAGTATATTTATAGTATATTTATAGGCGAATTTATGTCTAAAATTATTCTCCATTGTGACTTAGATGCATTCTTTTGTAGGGCTGAAGAAATAAAAAATACTTCCTTAGAGGGAAAGGCTTTCATTGTTGGTGGAGAAGGAAGAGGTGGTATCGTTTCAACTTGTTCATATAAAGCAAGGGAATATGGAATTCATAGTGGAATGCCTACATTTCAAGCAAAAATGTTAAACCGTAATGTTCTTGTAATTCCTGGTGATTATGAATTTTATAATCTATTATCTAGAGAATTTATTTCATTTTTAAAGCAATATTCAAATAAAATAGAACAAGTTTCAATTGATGAATGTTTTTTAGATTTAACTGATTATTACAAATTACATAAAGGAAATATTCTTGATATTTTAAATAGCATACAGAAAGGATTATATAAAAAGACTAAATTAAAAGTTTCAATTGGAGTTGGAACAACTAAATTTATTGCTAAAATGGCGAGTGATTATAAAAAACCATTAGGAATTACTATTATTCACAATAAAGATATAAAAAAATATTTATTTCCTTTACCAGTTAAATCTTTTTTTGGAATTGGCAAAAAGACTGTGCCTCAATTAAACGAAATCGGAATTAAGACAATAGGTGATTTATATAATTTCGCAATAGAAAATAATTCATTATTAGTCGAACTTTTAGGAAAATTTACTTACGAAATACCTTTATATTTAGAAGGAAAAAGTAGTGATGAAATCTATAATGAATTTGATGATCCTAAATCGATTGGAATGTCTAGAACATTTTCTTTTGATACAAACGATAAAAATGTAATCTTGCAATATTTAAATAAAGAAATAGAAAGAGTTGTTAATTCTTTAAAAAAAGAGAAAAAAGTATGTAAAACCATCACTTTAACTTATAAAAACGCTGCTTATAATGGTGATTTTAAATCCAAAACATTTTCTAAATCTTTTAATGAATATACTCAAGATCTATCTACTATAAAAAACGAAGCAATCGATTTTTTTAATAAAACTTATGATGGTCAAGTCATTAGATTAATTGGTTTTACTTTAAAAAACTTTCAAGATCTTCACGAAACCGTTACTCAAATGACATTTGATAACTTTTTAACTCATGAAAAAGAATCAAAAACTTTCTTATTAGTAAATGAATTAAATAGAGAATTTAATAAGAATCTTTTTAAAAGATTAAGTGATATTGAAGAACATGAAAATAACTGATGCAATAGATAGATTTTTACAATTTAAATTAGTTGAGGAAGGTCTTAATCCTAATTCAACAATTGCTTCATATAAAG